>DASPFV010000324.1:0-12636 GCA_035620975.1 Vicinamibacterales bacterium | reverse complement strand
GCCTTATGTAAGTCGACGCCGATATACTGCTCCATGGCCGTCCTCCTCTGGCTGGCCGGGAGCGTGATGTTGAGCACCCCGATCCTATGCCGCTCGAGTGTGGATGGCCTTTTCATCTGATCAGGGACCGAACTCGCCGCGTGGAATCGCTCCGCCCGTTTTCCGGCTGCGCGGTGCGGCGCCTCGCTCCAAGGGCCTCGGCCGTCCAGCACCGGCACGGCGCGCGCGGCCGCCGTCGCAGAGACACCCCGCTGCATGCATGGCTTGGCCTAGCCTGGCAGCCCGTGCTGAATCTGGCCGTTCTACTTGACCCTCGGTGTGATGATTTGGCTCACCGGTGGCGTCGTCATCCCGGGAACGACCAGTGAGGGGGTCTTAAAAACAACCCTTCGAACCATCGTGAGCATCGGGCTGGCCGTCGGTTCGTGCAGGCGCGAGTGAAGGCGAATTCTCCCTGTTAACCGATTGGAACGCCGCGGCGCCCTGATTGGAACGGTCGCGCCCCGGCAGCTGAATACCCCGCCGTCTCCTGCTCAAAAGCGGTACAGGACGCGGAGCGAGACGGTGTGGCCGTCGTACGGCCGGTTGCCGTAGCCGGTGACCAACCCGCCCAGCCAGTCGAGCCGCGGCACGCCGGTGGCGGCGGCGAAGCCCACCGGCCCGCTGGTATCGATGGTGTTGAAGTCGGTGACGTCCAGCTTTTCGAAGTAGTAGCCGAACCCGACACCGGTGCGCGCGTTCAGGAAGTACTGCACGTCGGCCATCAGCCGGTGCCAGGCGTTCTCGACGGTGGGCAGCGGGATGAACTGGTTGGCCGACGCCAGCGAGGCAATGCGCGGTCCGCCGTGGACGAAGCTGTTGTCCGAATCGGTGTAGTCGTAGCTGACGCGGATGTCGGTGTTGCGTACCGCGCGCAGCACGTCCATGAACAGGGTGAAGTTGTTGACCTTGTCGTCGTTGTCGAGCGTCCAGTCGCGGCTCGGGTCGGTCCACGTCGGGTCCGGTGGCGGGCTCGCGTTGCGTGACCGCTGGAACGATCCGTACGTGTCGCGACCGTAGTTGGCGCCGACCGTGACGACCTCCGTGGGGTGATAGCTCGCTCCCAGGTTCCAGCTCGTGACCGTCGATTCGACCAGGCCGAAGAGCTCGCCCGGACGGCTCACGGGCGCCGAGTCGTCGGCCAGGTACTCGTCCTTGCCTGCGGCGAGCTGGAAGTAGAAGTCGAGCGTGCCGCGCGGGGTGACGGTGAAGACCAGCGATCCCCGTGTCCGGTTGCGGTCGGCTTCGTCGTAGTAGCGCAGCGTTGGCTGGGTGCCGCCTGGCCCCACGATCTCGTCCTCGTCCGTGCCGGATTCCGCTTCGACGAAGCCTTCGCCTCTACGCCGCGCGACATCGAGCGCGGCGCGCACGGTCACGTACCGGTTCGAGTAGGCGTCGTAGGAGAGCCGGAAGACGTTCTCGCCGACATCGCTGAACCCGCGCCCGTGCCGCTCGACCGCCTCGTGCCCGTATCCCGCGCGAATCGTCCCCCAGCCATTCGGAGTGAACGAGACGTTCGCGTCGAAGATGTGGCGCGACGTGTCGAACTGGTGCGAGACCCCTTCCTCGATCTCTTCCGGGACGGCGTCGAAGCGCACGTACTCCGTCGCATCGAAGGGCGGCGTCCGGACGTCGCGATCGTTGTACCGATAGCGCACGGTGACGTTCACCCGGCGCGTCGGCCGGGAGGTCAGGTTGAGCAGCGTGTTCACGCCCTGCGCTTCGGCCTGGGCGGTCGGCCGCGGCAACTGCGCGAGGTTGGGGAAGGCCGCGAACACGAGCGGCGTGTTGATGACCGAGTTGATCGTCCAGGGAATGAGCGTGTCGTCCTGCGTCTGTGACGTGAGCTGCAGCGTGCCGTTGAACGTCGTGCGGCGGGGCAGCCGGTAAAGCCCGACGATGCTCACGACGTGCATCATGTTGTCGGGGGCGAGCGCCTGGCGGCCTTGTGCGGCGCCGTTGCCGTTGCTGTAGCCGCTCGGGTCGTACGGGCCGTTGGGCGGGACCAGGTTGTTGGAGAAGTCCGTGATGCGGATCGGGTTGTCGAAGGTCAGGCTCGAGTGCGCGTTGTCGAACCAGGAGCCGTCCCAGCCCACGCGCACCATCCCTTTCGACCCGGCCCAGGACGCGCCGAGCGTGAGGTCGTTCGTGCGCTGGTCGAGCGGCTGCGTCAGCTCGACGGCGTCGTTGAACGCGAACGACGCACCCCACGGCTGCTCGCCGCCGCGCTTGGCGGTGGTGAACCGCGCGTCGATGTCGATGTCGCGCGGGGCCGCGTAGTTCAGGCCGAAGGACGCGGTGTCGCGCCGCTGCCGCAGGTCGAAGGTCGTCGCCAGGCTCTCGTAGATCGACCGGTTGGCCTTGGCCTGCGCGGCCAGGGCGGCCGAGCTGCAGGAGGCCGGGGGGGCGCCCGGCGCGCACGGCACGCCGACCGCCGTGCCGTCGTTGGTGGCGTTGGTCGGCCCCTGCACGGCGCGCTGCGCCGCGTCGTCCAGAGTGAGGGTGGTGCCGTTGATGGTGTAGGGCGTGCGCGTGATGTAGCTGTAGTTCAGCGGGACCGAGATCCAGTCGAACCCGGCGTTCAGGCGGCTGCCGAAGAACCGCGCGTTGTACTGCTGATCGCGGTACCCCACGTGGGAGGCGGAGGCGTCGAAGAGATACCTGTCGCTCGTGCGCTTCAGGGTGAAGTTCGAGAACAGGCCGTCGCGCGCGTCGCGATACCGCTCGTAGCGTGCTTCGTCGCCGCCGGTCGTCGTGAAGAGCCCGCCGACGTCGGCCGTTCCGCCGAAGGGTGTGGTCGTCGCCGGTGCCGGCGCCGGCGCGGGCTGCGCAGGCGTCTGCGGCGGGCTTTGCGCGATGCCCGCGCGCGAGACGAGCAGGAACGCCGCGGTCAGGGTGAAGACTCTCATCGTCATGGCGTCCTCCCCCTACCGCAGCAGCGCCTTGCCGGAGGGCGCGTTGGATCCGTGCACGAGCTGATGACAGATCGTGCAGGACCGGCTGTAGATCTTGTTGGCGTTCTGCGAGTTGTTCAGCAGGTAACCCTCGTACACCGTCGGGGGGTGGCGCGACGTGACGTGACATCGCTGGCAGAGGAACGGCTGCTTGCTGACGAGCATCCGATCGTTGTTCGATCCGTGCGCGTCGTGGCAGGTCACGCAGCTCTCGCTGACCGGTGCGTGTTCCCAGAGGTACGGCCCGCGCTTGTCGGCATGGCAGCTCGTGCAGCTCTCGTCGATGGTCGTGCCCGCCTTGAGCAGCCGCACGTTCGTGCTCCCGTGCACGTTGTGGCACGACGAGCAGGCCATCGCCCCCTCACGCACCGGCATGTGATTGAAGCGGTACTGCTTGTTCACGATGCCGCGATGGCAGGAGCTGCAGAGCGCGACCTGCGTCTTCGCCCTGATCTGCGCCGGGCCCTCCGGGCTGTGGATGCTGTGGCACGTCACGCAGGTGACGTTCCGCTGGTCGTGCTGGCTGCCTTCCCACAGCGCATGCGAGGCGCGGTTGTGGCACGACGTGCAGGTGTCGCTTGCTTCCGCGGGCGTCAGCTCGGCGTAGCTCCGCATCAACGCCGGGTCGCCGCTGTCGGCATGGGCTTTTCCGGGGCCATGGCAGCTCTCGCAGCCCCTCGTGGCCGCCGGCGTTCGCGCGTTGAACGCGTGTCCGTGCGGCGTTTCCCTGTAGTTGTTCCGGTCGGCGTGACAGTTGATGCACGTGGCATCGCCGACGTACTGGCCCGGGGTCTGCGGCGCCTGGCCCGCGGGGCCGCTCGACGACCCCTGCGGCGCGCCGGACTGCCGGGCAGCAGAGTGGAGCGCCACGACCCGCGATCCGGACGCGGAATAGCCGTCCAGTCCGGCCAGCGCGCCGGGCGGCGCCGCGTTCTGCGCCGACGTGTGCGCGACCGCGACGAGAAACGCGGCCGTCAGCACGCCGAGGAGCACGTGGAAGGTTCGTGATGTGCGCATGGTGATGTCACCAAGGGGTGTGTGAGGGCCACGCCCGAGGCGATTGCTGCAACCTGTGGGGCGGGGGGAGCTGAAGGAGCAGTCCGGCCCGGAGAATGGCTTGATCACCTTCGCGCGGACAATCACCATGGTTCAGGTGTCTCGCGCATGCGAAGAGTCTCATCCGACTGCTGTCCCCGGGTGCCGGGAGTCTACCACGCATCATCCGCAAGCGCGCGTTGCGATCGGTATGCGCGAGTCGTGTGTCAGAGGCAGGCGAGGCGAAGCGAAGCGCGCAGAACGGCCGGGCTCGCTGCTCCGGTTACAGCATGAATGTCGGCTGCTCGAGTCCGAGCAGCGACTTCCCGATCCGCTTCCAGGTCTCGTGGCTGAAGACGATGTGCTGACCGGCCGCGTGGATGTCGCGGAAACAGCGCTGCAACGGGCTCGTGTCGTACAGCGCGCCGCCGCCGGCACGCTGGAACGCGATGTCCACGGCGCCGGTACACAGCCGCATCGCCTCCACGACCGCCATCGTCATGGAGGTCCGCTCCTCGAGTGAGTTCTCGCGTTCCTGCAGCGTATTCCAGGCCCGGGCGAACGTGTCGAGGACGAGCGCCCTGGCCGCCTGCAGATCCGCTTCGGCGCGGGCCAGATCCACCTGGATGGCCGGGTCATCGGCGAGGCTCGTGCCGTCCAGCGCCCGCGACTTGCGCTTGGAGAGCTCCCGGAACTCGTCGAGCGCGCGGCGCGCGACGCCGAGCGGCAGGCCGGCGATCATCGTCATGAACAGACTCCACAACGTCATGCGGTAGAGCGGTCCCTCGTGGCGCGTCCGCTCGTGGAAGGGCGCCGCCGTGCGCTCTTCGGGCACGCGAATGCCGTCGACGCTGATGTCGTGGCTGCCCGTCCCCTTCAGGCCGGCGGCGTGCCAGGTGTCGATGATTGACGCCTGGAAGGCGGGGAAGAACGCGACTCGCCAGTCCGCCCGGCCATGGACCTGGCGAGGCCGATCGCCGTCCATCACCATGATGCCGCTGCAGAACCACGCAGCGTGCGGCGCGCCGCTGTTGAAGGGCCATCGGCCTGTGACGACGAATCGATTCTGCCCGTCCGGGACCGCCCGACCGTTCGGCATCAGCAGTCCCGCCATGGCCGCGTTCGGGTTCGACCCGAGGATCTCGCGCGCCACGGCTGGCTCCAGCCAGGCGGTGAACGCGGTGGTGTTGCCGATCATCACGGTCCATCCACCCGATCCATCCGCGCGCGACAGCTCTTCTATCACACGGATAATCGTCAGCGGATCGCATTCGAGCCCGCCGAGCGACTCGGGGAGCGCCAAGGTGAAGAGGCCCGCTGCTGCGCATGCATCGACGACCTGCGGCGGCATGGTCCTCAGTTCTTCGGCCTGCCGTGCGTGCCCGCTCAGCATCGCGGAGAGGGTGGAGGCCTCGCGAATGACTCTGGCTGTGTCGGCCACGTGCACAACGCTCCTTTCCGGGCGCTCAGCGGTCACGACGCGACGCGAGACGCGCCCCGTAGTGATACTCCCTGCATTCTGCCCGTACGCGGGTCCCGTGAAAACTGCCGCGGCCGCCCCGCACGCCGTCCCGTGAAGCAGCTGCGGGGCAACACAGGTCCGTTGGCTGTTACGCACTTTACCGGAGAGTGCAGGAAGGTCCGGGCCGCCGCTCTTCCAGCGCCTGTGGTGGTCGACCGGGTGGTGTTCGACGCGTCGGCGGGATCATGAGGTCCGCCACCGCAGCCGGATGATGCACTATGGAACGTGCCATCACGGAACGTCCGCGGATTTCACCGTATACCAGAGCGCCGCTACACTGGGGCCTGGCAAAACGCGCCCACGACCTCCGGGACCGCCAGACGACGGCGACAATGTGAACCATCGCCGTCCATCACGGGAGCCAGCAATGACCTCGCCAGCATCCAGCCCGGGCGCCGGCACGCCGAACATTCCCCAGCCGCACGGTGAGCCTCCTCATCCGGACATGGTCTGGATTCCGGACGGCACTTTCCGGATGGGATCCGACAAGCACTATCCGGAGGAGCGCCCGGTTCACCGCGTCACGGTGGACGGCTTCTGGATGGATCGCTATCCCGTCACCAACGAGCGCTTCGCGCGCTTCGTCGAGGCCACCGGCCACGTCACCTTCGCGGAGATCATCCCGCGAGCAGAGGACTACCCGGGCGCGCTGCCGGATCAGCTCTTCGCCGGTTCGCTCATCTTCGTCAAGCCCGACGGCCCCGTCGATCTGCGGAACATACGCAACTGGTGGCGCTGGACGCGCGGCGCCGACTGGCGCCACCCGCGCGGGCCCGGGAGCACGATCGACGGGCTCGAGCGGCACCCCGTCGTGCACGTGACGTTCGGAGATGCCGAAGCCTGCGCCCGCTGGGAAGGCAAGTCGCTTCCGACCGAAGCGGAGTGGGAGTTCGCCGCCCGCGGCGGACTCGACGGCGCCGCCTTTGCCTGGGGCGACGAGTTCGTGCCGGGCAATCGTCACCTCGCCAACACGTGGCAGGGCCAGTTCCCGTGGCAGAGCACGGTGAAGGACGGCTACGAGGGGACGTCGCCCGTCGGCGTGTACCCGCCCAACGGCTACGGCCTCTACGACGTGATCGGCAACGTGTGGGAGTGGACGACGGACTGGTACGTGGCCAGCCACCCCGCGGAAGCCGCAAAGGCGTGCTGCATCCCGAAGAACCCTCGCGGACCGCGAGCCGACGACAGCTACGATCCGCGCCAGCCCGCGATCAGGATTCCGCGCAAGGTGCTGAAGGGGGGATCGCACCTCTGCGCTCCCAATTACTGCCGCCGTTACCGGCCGGCAGCACGCTTCCCCGAGCCGATCGACACGTCGACCTGCCACGTCGGATTTCGCTGTATCGTCCGGCCGGCAGCGCTATGACCCGCACCCTGTGTTTGCGGCACGGTGGGACAGATCCGCGACGTCCGCGCCTTCCTCCGGCCCCTGTCGTTCTGTGCGTGGCGCAGCACGGAGGGGACTTCGCCACTGGCCGACGGCCCGAAGGCCCGGCTGTGTTCAGCGCGGCATGATACGCTCTGGCGGAATCGGCGCAGGGCCGCATGTCGACAGAGGTCAGAAAAGGGCAGGGGGACGTCAAGCTCACGCGCGAGGAGTTCGAGCGCCGGCTGCGCGCGCGCTTCTACGACCCGGAGTTCCAGAAGCTCGAACAACAGATCGGCGACCTGGTCGAGGTCGCATGGCGCGCGTACGACGAGTACCACAAGAGTCCGCGTAAGCGGAGGGCCGGTGCCGGCTTCGCCGATCCGGAGTTCGAGCTGCCGATCGAGTGGCTCGAGACGCGGGACCGCATCCTGCAGGCCGAGCGCGAGCAGAAGGAGACGAGCCGTCCCGGCCGGGTGCTGCTCGTGTGCGGCGCGGCACGTCACGATCAGACCTGTCCCGGCGAGATGTCGAAGACGTTCCGGCTGGCGTCAGAGGCGCGCGCGGAGATCGAGATGGCCGGTCTCGAGTGCGACTTCCTGGATCTCAGCCTGCTGACCGCGCAGTACGGGCGTCAGATTCTGCCCTGCAAGGCGTGCGTCTCCACCGCCATGCCGCTGTGCCACTGGCCGTGCTCCTGCTATCCGAACCACGCGATGGGGCAGGCGTCCGACTGGATGAACGAGCTCTACCCGCGCTGGGTGGCCGCGCACGGGGTGATGATCGTCACGCCCGTTTACTGGTATCAGGCACCGAGCGTGTTGAAGCTGATGATGGATCGGCTTGTGTGCGCGGACGGTGGCAATCCCGATCAGACGTCGACGCACGGGAAGACAGTGGATGAGGCGAAGGCGCTGGAGCTCGCCGGATGGCACTATCCGCGACATCTCGCCGGGCGCGTGTTCGCCGTCGTCGTCCACGGCGATACGGTGGGAGCCGCGACGCTGCGTCGATCGCTGACCGACTGGCTCTCGGATATGAAGCTGCTGCCGGCCACGCCGCAGGGCGGGATCGATCGCTACATCGGCTACTACGAGCCGTATGCGACGAGCCACGAGGCGCTCGACCGGGACGGCTTGGTACAGCAGGAAGTCCGCGTGGCCGCCAGGACGCTCGTGGAGGCTGTGTCGCTCGCGCGAGCAGGACGGTTCACCGCCGTGGAGAGCGACACCGATCCACGTCCGAAGTGAAGACCTCAACATGATGTCCGAATCCATCGATCGCGTCAGACCCTAACGATGGCCTGGCGAGTGCCGCCGGCACCGGCCGGGTGCGCCGCGCGCGTGCTCATCGCCGTAGCGTCGCAATCGGGTCGAGACGCGCGGCACGCCGGGCCGGATGGAACGACGCGATCAGCGCAACCGTGATCAGCACGACCGGGATGACCGCGAACGTCAGCGGGTCGTGTGCGGCGATCCCGTAGAGCAGGTTGTCCAGCGAACGGGTCAGCGCGGCGCCGCCGGCGAGGCCGATCGCCAACCCGGCCGCCGCGAGGACGACCGCCTCCGACAGCACCATCCGGAGAATCGCCTCGCGCCCTGCGCCCAGGGCCATCCGGATCCCGATCTCCCGGGTGCGCTCGGTGACCAGCAGCGAGATTGTCCCGTACACGCCGACGGCGGCGAGCACGAGCGCGAGCGTCGCAAAGGCGCCGAGCAGCACCGCCATGAAACGCTGCTCCGACAGCGCCCTCGCCATCACCTGCTCCATCGTCCGGATGTCGGAAATCGGCAGATTCGGATCGAGAGTGCGAATGGTGCGGCGAACCGCGTCCACCATCGCGAGCGGATTCGATTCGGTCCTGGCGACGATCGCCATCGCGCGCGGGATGCCGCCGGTCTCGCGGCTGACCTGCGCGTGCGGCAGGTACATCTCCGCACGCGGTTCCTCGACGATCGCGTTGTGCCGCACGTCGGCGACGATCCCGACGATCGTCAGCCATGGCTGGTCCTTCGTGCCGAGATGGAAACGCCTGCCGAGCGCGTCCTCGCCAGGCCAGTAGCGCGCCGCCATGGTTTCGTTGATCACGACGACCATCGGCGCATCCTCGCGGTCGGCGTTCGTCGGGAATCTGCCGCGCACGAGCCGCAGGCCCATCGCGGTGAAGTAGCCAGGCGTGACCCACTGGAAGTCGCCGTTCGGATTCTCTGCCGGCGAGTAGGGCCGTCCCTCCAGGGTGATCGACCAGTCTCCGATCGTGCGCGTGAGAGGCAGGATGCGAATCGCGCCCGCGCTGCTCACGCCGGGAATGCCTTCGAGGCGTTCGGCGAGATTGCGATAGAACGCGATCACCGCGTCCGGTCGGGGGTAGTCGCGCGGCGGCAGTTGAATCTGCGCGGTGAGCACGTGTGACGCGTCGAAGCCGACGTCGACCCGGTTCAGCTCGATCAGGCTGCGGGTCAGCAGGCCGGCGCCGAGAACGAGAACGACGGAGAGGGCCATCTGGGCGACGACGAGGGCCTTGCGCACTGCCCGGCGGGTCCGGCTGGCTGTCCCGCTGCGGCCGCCGTCGTGCAGGATGCTGGCGAGATCAGGGCGCGAGAGGTGAACCGCGGGCGCAAGGCCGAACACGAGCCCGGCGACGATCCCGAGACCGGCCGTGAAGGCGAGGACAATCCCGTCGAGCTGCACGCCCTCGACGCGGGGGAGGGACGAGGGCTGCAGGATGGAGGCGATGCGGATGCCTGCATACGCAAACGCCAGCCCGACGCTGCTGCCGCATGCGCCGAGCAGGACGCTTTCTGCGAGCAGCTGGCGGACGAGGCGTCCCCGCCTCGCGCCGAGGGCGGAGCGGATCGCGAGATCCCGGCTGCGGAGGTCGGCCCGCGCGAGCAGCAGGTTCGCGACGGTCGCGACCGCGATCAACAGCACGAGGCCGACGGTTCCAAGCAGGATCAGCAGCGGCGTGCGGACGCGTCCGGTCACGAACTCCTGCACGGGCACCGCCGACCTGGAGAACCGGAAGTCACCCTGATCGGCGACGTAGCCGGCGCGAATCCAGCGCCCGGCGATGACCGCGAGCTCGCTCGTCGCCGATGCGGCGGTGGCGCCAGGCCGCAACCGCCCCACGCCAACGAGGCTGCGGTCACCCCAGCCCCCTAGGTCCGCCGGATCGATCGCATAGGGAGTCCACACCTCTGTCGGCCTGTCCTTTCGATAATCGAGCGGCAGGCGGAACGATTCGGGCATGACGCCGACGACGGCGTGGGAATTGCCGTTCAGTTGAACCGACTGGCCGACGATGGCCGGATCGCCGCCGAACCGGCGCTTCCACAACCCGTAGCTCAGGAGCACGGTATACGCGGGGTCCCGCTGCGCCTCCGCCTCCGTGAACGTCCTCCCGAGCATCGGCCGGACGCCGAGCGTCTCGAACAGATTCCACGTGACAAAGGCGCCCCTGATTCGCTCGGGTTCCTGCCCGCCCGTCAGGTTGGCTTCCGTTTCGTAGATCGCGGCCACGTGCTCGAAGGCGGTACTGTCGTTCGCGTAGCTGAACACTTCCTGCGTCGACAGCCACGTCGTCGAGTCGGCCTCGCGCGTGTTCCAGATGACGACGATGCGCGCGGGGTCGCCATATGGCAGCGGGCGGATCAGGACGGTCCTGATCAGGCTGAAGATCGCCGTATTCGCGCCGATGCCGAGCGCAAGGGTGATAATCGCCATCGCCGAGAAGCCGGGCTCGGCAGTCAGACGGCGCAGGACGACCCGAAGGTCTCCGGTCATACGGTTCAATTGGACGTACAGAGATCGGCAAAGGTTGAAATCAGGTCCCGGACGCAGGTGTCGTCGAGCGGTTCCGGGACGTGTCGATCGCGATGGATACCGAATCACCCGACGTTTCTCGAATCACGGTTCGTGCGCGGTAGGAAGGAAGAGTCATGAAGACGCGCGATCTCGTCGCTATCGGAATTCCCGCCGGCCATTGCGCCGAACGAGCGAAGCAGCTGCTGCAGGAGGCACGTGCGGCGAAGCGCAGCGCGGCGACGGTGCTCGACGACCTGAAGCAGCTGGCGCTCTCGCCATCGTCGTTCGTCGACGACGAGCGCTATGGGGACCTGGCGCAGGGGCTTCTGAACCACATCGCTGCCGGCGGCCGGTTCGAGGCGAGGGAGCGCGACGCCCCGTATCGAACGTGGGGCAGGGATCTCGAGCCCGAGGCGGTGAAGCAGATGACGAACGCCTGCAAGCTTCCCGTCGCCGTGGCTGGCGCGCTGATGCCGGATGCGCATGTCGGGTACGGTCTGCCAATCGGGGGCGTGCTGGCCACGAGTGATGCCGTCATCCCTTACGCGGTGGGTGTGGACATCGCCTGCCGGATGAAGGTGTCGGTGTTCGATCTGCCGGTGAATGCCCTCGTGGACGGGAAAGAGCGTCTGACCCGGGCACTCGAGCGTGAAACGCGATTCGGCATGGGTGCGACATTCCGTTCACCCCGGCAGCATGACGTCATGGACCATGACTGGAACGTGACGGCCGTGACGGCCAGGATGAAGGATCGCGCATGGGCGCAGCTCGGTACGAGCGGGAGCGGCAACCATTTCGTTGAATTCGGAGAGTTGATCGTCAACGACGGCACGGTGGGACTCCCGCCGGGCCGGTATCTGGCCCTTCTCAGTCACTCCGGCAGCCGGGGTGCCGGCGCGCAGGTCGCCAACCACTACAGCCGGCTCGCGCGGGACCTCCATCCGGAGTTGCCACAGGAGCTCTCGCATCTCGCCTGGCTCGACCTCTCGACCGAGGCAGGGCAGGAGTACTGGGCGGCGATGGAGTTGATGGGCCGCTATGCGGCAGCCAACCACGCGCTGATCCACCTGCACATGGCCCGGGCGCTCGGCGTGGAGGTCGTGCTCGACGTCGAGAACCACCACAACTTCGCCTGGCGCGAGCGACACGTGCTGCCCGATGGAACCGAGGCCGACGTCATCGTTCATCGGAAGGGCGCGACGCCGGCGGGCCCGGGCGTGCTGGGGATCATCCCCGGGTCGATGGGCACGCCGGGTTACGTGGTCCGCGGCAATGGCGCGGCGGCATCGCTGAACTCGGCCGCTCACGGAGCGGGCCGGCGGATGAGCCGGACGAAAGCCCGGCAGATGTTCACGTGGGACGCGGCGCAGGCTTTCCTTCGCGAACGCAATGTCACGCTGCTGTCGGCCGGCCTGGATGAAGTGCCCATGGCCTACAAGAACATCGACGAGGTCATGGCTGCCCAGAGCGACCTGGTCGAACCGCTCGCGCGCTTCGAGCCCCGCCTCGTGAAGATGGCCCCGAGCGGAGAGCCGCCTGAGGACTGAGACAGGTCGGATGCCTCGTGGGCGGAGGGCGCGGGACGGTCTGCGTCTCGGTCAGGAGCCGCCGCTGCTGCGCCGCGCCGGCACTGGCCGCCCGAGGCCCGCTTCCGCGAGGCGGGAAAACGGGCCTCGCTCATACGCTCGCCGTGCTCGCCGTCGCGGCGAGTACGGATGCCTGTGGACGACAGATGCCAGGCGCACCGATGCGCCGGTGGTCGCGTGAGATCTACGCGGATCACATCTATGAAAAGGCCGGTCAAATCAAGACACACGTCCAGTGAGCGGAGCGCGCCCGGCTTGTAAAGCCATCCGGGCGCGCGCAGCGAACGGGTGAAGGCACAGGCGGTCCGCTCAACGATCACGCCCCGAGGC
>DASPFV010000323.1:0-33724 GCA_035620975.1 Vicinamibacterales bacterium | reverse complement strand
GGTAGCTCAGTTGGTAGAGCACAGCACTGAAAATGCTGGTGTCACTGGTTCGATTCCAGTCCTCGGCACCAACCTCACTCAGTAACCACGAACGTATCGCCACGCTGAGGAACGCGAGCGGCTGCGGGAATCAGAATGGCCCGGGAAGCGGCTGCTGCGGGTCGAGGCCATACCCACCCCTCTCGCGGTAGCCATCGTCATAACCAGCCCGGAACCCCTCACGGTAAATGTCCCTGTACTCCATCCAGCGTCTGGTTCCCGGTCGCCGGACCTCGCTCACGGGCGATCCGTCACTCAGCGGTTCGAGCACGCGGCGTTGCTGATACGATGCCGCAGGGAGAGCCCACCTGTTCAGCCCGATTCGCACCGCCATCCGGCAGTTCCGCCACCATCCGGGATTCGCCGCGCTGACCGTCGTCGTCCTCGGGATCGGCACGGCGGCCGCCACGACGGTCTTCACGGTCGTCGACTCCGTCGTCTTGCGCCCGCTCCCCTATCGCCAGCCCGATCGGCTCGTCGTCCTCCGCGACACGAACCTCGAGCAGGGCCTGGCGCACGACCCGATCTCGCCCGTCAACTTCATGGACTACCGCGCCCTCCCGGTGTTCGAGAGCGCCGCGGCGTGGTGGCGGCCCAGCATCAACCTCATCGATCCGGGGCTGGATCCGGTTCGCGTGAACGCCATCGAAGTGAGCGGAAACCTCTTCGACGTGCTCGGCGTTCACCCCCAGCTCGGCGCCGGCTTCCCGCCGGGGGGACCGTTCTATCTGCCGAACCAGCCGTCGATCGTGATCAGCGATCGACTCTGGCGCTCGCGCTACAACGCAGACCCGGGTCTAGTCGGCCGCCAGTTGAACCTGAACGGCACGGCGCATACGGTGCTCGGGGTCATGCCGCCGCGGTTCCGCTTCCCGGACGACGTCGACATCTGGCAACTGCTGCAGTGGGACCTGCGTCAGCACAGCCGATCGGCCCACTTCATGGAGGCCGTAGCCCGGCTCGGACCCGACGCCACGCTCCAGCAGGCGCGGGGCGCGGTGGACGCGCTCGCACTGCGGCTGCAGACCGAGTTCCCCGCTTCCAACCGCGGCTGGGCCACCCGCCTCATCCCGCTGCTGGACGAGCAGCTCGGCTACTACCGCCCGGCCCTGCTGGTCCTGTTCGGCGCGGTCGGTCTGCTGCTCGTCATCGGGTGCCTCAATGTGGCGTCGCTGCTGCTGACCCGTGCGCTCTCGCGCGAGCGTGAGATCGCCATCCGCGTGGCGATGGGCGCTTCGCCACGCCAGGTCGTGACGCAGCTCCTGGCCGAGAGCCTGGTGCTCTCGGGTGCGGGTGCCGCGGTCGGGATTCTCGTCTCGGCCGCGCTTCTCCCACTGCTCGTGAACCTCACCCCGGTGGCGATCCCCAGGCTCGAGGAAGCCCGCGTGGACCCGAGGGCGCTCGGGCTCGGCCTGCTCATTCTCTGCGCGACGACGCTGTTTTTCGGGCTCGTGCCATCCCTGCTCCTGTTGAAGCGTCATGTCTCCGACGGCTTGAGGTCGGGCGAGCGCGGCAGCTCGCGGGGCGCGCGCCGCATCTACTCCGTGCTGGTGGCCAGCGAGGTGGCGCTGGCTTGCGCCCTGCTCGTCTGCTCCGCGCTCCTGGTGCGGACGGTCGACGGCATGATGAACACTCCGACGGGCGTGAAAGCTGACGGCGTGTTGACGGCGACCGTTCAGCTCCCGGCAGGGACCTACCCGACCTGGGAGTCGGTCGGAGAGACGCACAGCGCGATCCTCGAGCAGATCCGCCTGCAGCCGGGCGTCGAGCAGGCCGGCGGCGGCAACTTTCTCCCTCTCGAGGTCGGCTGGCGATCGCCGTTCGCGATTCTGGGCGTTCCAGCTCCGGCCCGGCCGGAAGATGCGCCGATGGCTCAGTTCCACAGCGTCAGCGAAGGCTACTTCGAGGCGCTCGGCGCGCCGATTCTGGAGGGCCGGGGACTGGCCGCGACGGACACGGTCGACGCACTGCCGGTCGTGCTGGTGAACGAACAGTTCGTCAGGCGGCATGGCGGCGGCGCACCCGTCGTCGGACGCGTCCTGCTCATCCGTGCCAGCGGTATCGGGCCGCTGGGAGCGAACCTGTCACGCCGGCGCGAGCGCGGGCCCGTGCCGGTGGCCGCCGGAAGCCCGCCGCAGCCACCTACGCGGTTCGAGATCGTGGGGATAGTTCGTGACGTGCGAAACGCGCCAATAGGGCAGGATATCGAGCCGGCCGTGTACTTCACCACGCGACAGTTTCCGTTTCGCGAGCTGTTCCTGACGGTCCGCGCGGCCGATCGCGCCATGGCGCTCGCGGCCGTGCGAACGGCCCTGCGAGCGGCGGCCCCCGGCGTTCCGCTCGGCACGGTCGAGACCTGGGGCGAGCGTTTCGCAAAGAGGACCGCCGAGCCGCGGCTGCTCATGACGATCCTGCTGGTGTTCGGCGCGCTCGCAGCGATGCTCGCGTCCCTCGGCGTGTACGGGCTCTTCTCGTGGTCAGTCGCCATCCGCACGCGGGAGCTGGCAATCCGGCTCACCCTCGGTGCACCGCCGGTCAGCATCGGGGGGCTCATCCTGCGACAGAGCGCCGTGCTGATCCTGGGCGGACTGATCGGAGGGATGCTGCTGGTGCGGGTCGCCGAGCGGGCTCTCGCGGCAGTGCTTTACGACGTGTCGCCAACCGACCCGGCCTCCACGGTGACCGCCGGGATAATGCTGCTGGGCACGGCCGCCGCGGCATGCCTTCCGCCCGTCATTCGCGCCATGCGCGTCGATCCGGCTGGCGGGCTCCGCGTCGACTGACCCGAACAGGATGCCTGAAACCGCATCTTTCATTGCGCATCCTTCATTGAAGGATGGGAGTGCGCAACGCGCCATCTGCGGCGCTCAGGAGAGTCAGGCCCCGGCGTGCGTGCTGGACCAGTAGTACGCGCGGCCCTGCTTCCAGTTGACGAGGAACACGAGCCCGCCGTCGACCGATCGATAGGCGGCCAGGCCTGTGTCGGAGACGCGGGCCGGGTCCAGCTGACCTCGCAGGAGCACCGGCCACCACTCGATCCGCGGCGGCACGTCGCACCGCAGCCCTTCGATCGACATCTCGCCTGGAGCCAGGAGCGCTCGAAGAACGGGCGCCTCTTTCACCGGGAAGCTGAAGAGCCCCCAGCGGCGGTTCGTGTCCTGATCGTGCGCTTCGCGCAGATCGCGCGACCCGGGCGGAAGGCCCGTGGGAATCCAGCCTGCCTCGATGGCAGGCTGAGCCTCGGCGAGATCGGCATACGCGCCCGTGACGACGTCCAGATCGCGGCAGGCGCCGAACAGGCCGGAGCCGATCAGCAGAAGGACGAATCCTGCCCGACTGACTGGATCAACAGGCGAGCTGCTCAGGGCAGGCTCCGGCGGGCCGGCGCCGTGACGGCCGTCCGCCCGACGGCCGGTTCGATCGTGACCCGCAGGCGTGCGCGCCCGAGGACGATTTCGTCATCGCTTCTGAGCCGGACCCCCCGGGCGCCTGGTGGAACCGGGATCGTCCGCCCGTCCCGAATGACTGCGGTGCCGTGCACGCTCCGATCGTCGCATATCCGGTACTGGGATGCAGCCGGGGTGAAGATCACGTGCGCATGCCGCCGGGACACGGTCCGATTGACGGCGCTATCATCGTCGGGGAAGACGACCTGGTTCGTCCTCGTCACGCGCTGCCGGCTGTCGAGCACCTCGCCGCCGCGGCCGATGTCGATCCGTCCGGCCTGGAAGCAGTACGTCCTGCGGACGGTGACGCCGGACACGGGGACGAGCCTGAGCTGAAGGGGCTGCGCGCGTACTTGCCTCGGGTAAGCGTTCCGGGACGCCACCTTCTGGAACTCCACGTGAAAATCCGGAGCCTGCCAGTCTGGCCCGGCCGTCGCCGCGAAGGTGACCTGCGCAGTCAGCCTTTCCGGCTGGCAGGCAAGGGCTCGCAGCCGCTCGCAGAGGCGGTCGGCCAACGAGGGGGGGCCCTGCACGACGGCCTCGACACGGGGGCGGATTTCGCGGTCGTCCGGCGGCGCCAGCACGTGCACCAGCACGCGGTTGAAGGGGAAGACCCGGCGCCCGTGACCGATCTCCTGGACGCGCTCCTCGGCCAGCTCGAGGACGGCGTGCACGATCTCGATGGAGGCCGGGGCCGACCTTCCGACCAGCTCGCCGATGGCCGCATCGACGGAACGCGCCAGACGCCGTTCGACCTTCCGAGCCGTCGCGATGATGTTCATCGATCTCCTCACTCGATCAGGCCGCTCGCGGCCGCCGCGTCGACAATCTCGCCCGCAGCCGGAGCCGCCGAAGCACCGCCGTATCCGCCGTGTTCGACCAGCACGGCGAGCGCGATCCGGGGGGTGGCGCGCCCGGCCGGGGCAAAGCCTACGAACCAGGCGTGCGAACGGGCACCGGCCACCTCCGCGGTTCCGGTTTTCCCCGCCATGGCGACCTCCCGGTCCCGCAGACTGCGGCCGCTGCCCTCTCTGACCACGTCGCGCATGAAGCCGGCGAGCAGGCGCGCCGATTCCGGCGCGAGCAGCTTCGAGGCTGGCTCGAGCGGGGCGTCACGCACGATGCGCGGCTCGCGCAGGCTCCCTCCCGAGGCAATCGCCGCCGCCAGCCTCGCCATCTGCATGGGCGTTGCAAGCACGTCCGCCTGCCCGTAGCCGACCTGCGGCAGCGTCGCCGCGACACGCTCCGGGGCGTTCCGTCGGGCGAGCGACAGGCCAGCGAGGCTGGCCGCCTCGATGAGGGGTCCCGGGCCGAGGCGGACGGCGAGCTGCGCGAAGTAGGCGTTGCACGAGACGGTGAGGGCGCGGCCCATCTCGAGCGTGCCATGGGGGTGGCGGTCCAGAATGTCGTCCCTGACGGGACGCCGCCAACCCGCGAGCCTTGCGCCCACCCGGCCATCGGGCAGCCGTGAACAAGTGAACCGCATGTTCCGGGCCGCAGGGTCGCTGCGGAGCGCTGCCGCGGCCGTGAGGAGCTTGAAGGTGGATCCCGGGGGGTAGAGCCCGAAGCGTGCGCGGTCCAGGAGCTCGTCCGCAGCCGGCCTCCCGGCGGGCGGTGCTTCGGACGGCCACGGGTGACTGACGCTCGCGAGGATGTCCCCCGTCTCGACGTCGAGCACCACGGCTGCCGCCCGCCCGCTGGAGGATCGCGCGGCATACGCCGCCAGGATCTCCGACACGCGCACCTGGAGTCGAGCGTCGACCGTCAGACGCACGTCCCTCGATCGCCCGAGGAACGCGGCGACCGCCGGGTGGCCGGGACGATTCCGGTACCTCACCAGCGGTGCAAGCGCGCGGTAGTCACGGCGCAGCGCCGGCACCTCGGCGCCGCCGGCACTCGCGACCCTGACGGTCGTCGCGTGGTCATCGAAGCCGCGCAAGTGGGACTCGGCATCCCGCTCGACAAAGGCGGTGTTGCTGGCGCTCCAGTTGAGGCGCGTGCGCGCGTCCCCGAGCACGTGGTAGGCGAAGCCGCCGAGCGGGTAGCATCGCTGCCCGGCATCGCCGCACTGCTCGGCGAGCGAAATGCCCATCGACGCGTACTCGCCGGCTGCCTTCGCGAGCCTGGCTTCCTCGTCGCTGGCGAGCGGCAACCCCCGCCGATCGAGGATCGTGCCGCGCGGGAGGCGCTGCACGACGTCCAGCACGCGCGGGTTGTATTGAAATCGGCGCGTGCCGTCTGCCTGTACGCCCAGATGCGGCTTCACGAGGACCCTATCGGCGTCCAGCACCTGGACGCGCGCCGCGACCGCCAGCAGTGCCAGCGCGGCCACCGCCATGCCGCCCCCGAGCACCTGCACCGGCCGCGCGAACGCACGCTGTGTGGCGGCTCGCGCGGCATCGGCCCGAATCCCCGAGAGGAGGCCCAGCGCAACGAAATTCACGACCATCGCGGAACCGCCGAAGCTGAGATAAGGGGTGACGACGCCGGTCAACGGCACGAGGCCGAGCAGGCCCGCGGCCATCAGGAACACCGGGACCGCGACCGACAGCGACAACACGAGCGCAAGGAAGAAGTCGTACTCGCTCGAGGCCCTGATCGCAGTCGCGAGCGCCCGCCAGACGACAGCTGCGTACACGCCAGCCACAATCAGGAGCCCTATCGCTCCCAGTTCTTCGCCGATGCCCGCCAGGACGAGATCGGTGTGCCCGGCCGGCAGGTAGCGCGTATCGCCCAGCCCCAGGCCAGTGCCGAGAGGCCCGCCGGCGGCCAGCGCCCACAAACCCTGTGCGACCTGGTCGCCGCCGCGTGCCAGGTTGTCCCACGGCGCCTGCCACATCCGCACACGATCGACCAGCGTTGCCGAGAGGTTCAGCTCGTAGCCTACGTAGAACCCGGCGGCTACGAGAACGGCGCCGGCGATCGCCATCCCGATCGTGCCGCGGGCGACGGCATAGGCGGCCAGGAAGACCACGGCCAGGATCAGCGCCGGCCCCAGATCCCGCTGCACGAAGAAGAGCGCCACCGCCCCGGCCACACCCGCCAGCAGCGGTATCACATACACGGCGCGCGGCAGGCTCACGGAAGCGAAGCCCGGCACACCCGCCATCACACGGCTCCGGGCAAATCGCAGCAGCTCCCACCGGCGCGCGAAGTAGCCGGCCAGGAAAAGGGCGAGCAGCAGACGGATCGCTTCGATCGGCTGGACCGGCCCCAGATTGACGCGCGCCTGGCTGCCCGTGGGGCCGTCGCCGAACCCGATAAGAGCGAGGGACAGACCGACCGCGAGCGCGAGCGGAAGGTAGATCAACTGTGACATCAGCGCGCGCAGCCGCAGGCTCGCGACGAGCGCAGCCAGGGCCACGCCGATAAGGACTCCCTGCGTGTAGCGCGGGAACAGCAGGAGATCCCGAAACGGATCCGGGCGGCTCACCATGGCCGCGAACCCAAGCCCCGTCAGCACGTGTGCAGCGCCGAGCAGCACGCGATCGCCCCGGACGCCCCTGACCTTCCAGAAAACCAGGGCCAGATGGAACACCGCGACGTACGACGCCAGCCAGACCACGAGCGCACGGATGAAGGCCTCGCGCGAGCGAACGACGAAGCCAGGCTTGAGAGCCGACAGCTCCGCGGGCGTGAGCAGTGCGAGATCGGCGGGAGGATCCTCCCCCGCCGCCTCCGCGCGGTCTCGCTCGCCCTGCAGGCGCTCGCGAAAGGCCGAGGCTTCTGCTGTCCGGTCGATCGTCGTCGCTGCAACGCGCACCTGGGAGAGGGCGCCGACATTGGGGAGAACGCTTGGGGTCGCCGCGCGCCCTTCCAGAAACGCCAGCAGCTCGCGGGCCGCGAGGCGCCGATCCGCCCGATTCTGGTGAATGCCGGCAAGCGCGAGCTCGAGGCTCGCGGCGTCGGGTCCACTGTTCAAATCCACCGGGATCGGGCTCGATGATGCGTCGGTCGACCGGGCCATGAGCCGCCCCGCGGCGGAGGTCAGCACGACGAACACGATCGCCAGCGAGAGCGTTAGGAAGGCGGCGTCCACGCGGTCCCATCGCCGGACGGCCGACGCGCGGCGAATGACCTGACGATCGGCGGCCGTCGTGTACGTCACGCCCACGAGCGCCGCGCCTCCCGCCGCGGCGTGAGCGCTTCGCCGCCGCGCGCGGGTGGCTGCGGCGGCTCGGGGGCGTCGCCCGACATGAGCAGCTCGATCTCGGCCAGGCGCTGCCCGGCCGCATTGATCGCATCGCGAATGCGGCGCAGCTGTCGTGCAACGCCGGGATACGCGGGAATACGCTCGTACAGAGACAGTGCTTCCCGGTAGGCATCGAGCGAGCGGCGCAGGTACTCGGGCTCCTGAGGAAGATCCCTGAGCTGCCGTGCCGTCTCCGTCAGCCGCACGGCCCTGGCGCGGTAGCCGTCGGCGAGCTGCGCGGTTTCCCGGTCCCCCGCTTCGTACCCGAGCCGCTGCGCCTGCTTCAGGGCATCGGCAGCCCGGTCCATGTCTTCGATGCCGTAGATGAAGGTGCGCGCCAGGCCGAGAAACGGATCGGGCCAGTCGGGCCGCAATTCCGCCGCCTCGCGGAAAGCCGCGATGGCCTCCATGAAATGGCGGCTCGCTGCGATTGTCTGCCCTCGGCTTTTCGCGGCTTCTCCGTCGATGCGACGCAGGTGCCCCTCGCAGTAGCGCACCGCGCCGCGCGTGCGCCGGTCCCCCGGCTCGATACCGAGCGCCTGCTGCAGGTTGAACTGCGCAGCCTTCCACTGCCGTTCGCGAATGGTCGGCAGGCCGGCTCGGTACTCGGCGATGACCTGGTCGGCCAGCTGCTGGACCCGGC
Source organism: Vicinamibacterales bacterium (assembly GCA_035620975.1). Taxonomy (GTDB): domain Bacteria; phylum Acidobacteriota; class Vicinamibacteria; order Vicinamibacterales; family 2-12-FULL-66-21; genus DASPFV01. The sequence continues at coordinate 25,404 of DASPFV010000323.1, read as the reverse complement.
CGCGCAGCGCGCGCTGGAGCCCGAGCACCCCGACCCCGAGATAGCTGCTGTCGGTCAGCGCATCGTAATCGCTCCAGACCGCGGCCAGGCCGTCGAGGTCGCGGCTCGACGCGCGGTCGGCGATTCGCCCCGCGGCGACGCCGACACGTACTTCGTTGAGCACGAGGAACAGCACGAGCAGCATCAGCGCCATACGCACCGATCGGCGTGATACGCCGGGCACCCTGGGGAGCGCGAAGCGGGCGCGCAGGCGGCGAACGGGACCCGCGAGCGCCGGGGCGGCATTCGTCGTGCGTCGCGTCGCCTGGTCGCCGTCCGTCGCGGGCCTGGTCCGCCGCGTCGCCTCATCGTCCCCGGGCTCGGCCCAGCCGGCCTGTTCGGCGGCAGTCACGCCGCCCTCCTCGCAGCGCTGAAGATCCTCTCGAACCTCCGTCGCGGTGGCATATCGGCGCCCGACGTCATGGGCGAGCAGCTGTGCGACTATCGCGCGGAGTCCGGCAGGAACAGCCGGGAGACTGCGCCGCAGGTATCCTGCGCGGATCTGCGCCTCGAGCCGGCGCGTGTCGCGTGCCTGAAATGGGGGCGCCGCCGCCAGCATCTCGTGGAGGATCACCCCGAGCGCCCAGAGATCGGCGTGCGCGTCGACCTCCACGGAATCGAGCCGCTCCGGCGAGAGGTACGGCATGCTGCCGAAGTCGTTCCTCGTCACGCGGCGGCTCAGTGACAGCGCTTTCGCGATTCCGAAGTCGAGGACTTTCAGGCCGCCTGCCGCGGCGAGGCGCACGTTTCGTGGCTTCAGATCGCCGTGCACGAGCGACCGCAACGAGCGGCCGTCGATGGTCGCCGTGAACCCATGCGCCGCCTCGAGGAAGCGGCACAGGTCGATGGCGATCCGGGTGGCCCGCGACGGCTCCAGGGGCCCGCGGGCGAGGAGATCCGACAGGTTCTCCCCCTCCACGTACTCCATCGCGATGAAGTAGTACCGCGGCGGGACGTCTCCCTGTTCGAAGATCCGGGGAACGAGCGGGCAGATCGACGACAGCTCTGCCTGAAGGGTCGCCCCCCACCGCTCGGCCTCGAGAATCTCCTGGTGCTCACGATCCTGGCGGACCGGCACCAGCTTGAGGGCCAGCGTCTGTCCCGTGCGCGTGTCCTGCGCGAGGTAGACGGCGGCCATTCCGCCCCGCCCGAGCTCCTCGATGATCTCGAACGGTCCAACCCGCTGGAACACGGTCGACATCGTGGTCATCGCGTCCCCCGCGGCTGACCGGCCTGGGGCGTCCGTGCGGGCGCCGCCTCGCGGTCGCGGCCCGCGGGCTCGGGTCGCGGCAGGAAGACGTTCTCACGGGCCAGCTCGCCCGCATTCCTGCGGTTCGGCACGGCCAGGAGTGCGGGGGACACGCCGTCGAAGACGTTCTCACGGACGTCAGCGTCCGTGTCCGGCTCGACGAACACGGCGCCTGCCGACTGCGGCGAAGTGCCGTTACGCCGGAACAGGTTGTGAGCGACCCGCGGCGAGGCGCCGTTGCGCACGACCAGGCCAGTCCCGGGGTTGTCGTGGACGTGCGAGGCCAGCAGCGTCCCCCCCGCCCCGCCCGAGAACTCGACGGCGGCCGCACGGGATCCGGTCACCTCCAGATCCGCGAGCAGGACGGCGGCGTTCCGTACCAGCACGCCCGTTCCGAGCGGCGTTGCGGCATCCCCGACAATCCGGAAGCCGGACACCTCTGCGTCCTCGATATCAGCCGCCACGACAGCCGCGGCCGACTCCGCGGCCCCGCCCGGCAACCGGATGGTCGCTGCCCGGGGGATTCGGCTCCGCACACGAACGCCGCTCTTCAGCACCAGCTGGTCGCGGTACTCGCCTGGCTCCACGATCACCTCGTCGCCTGCCCGGGCTTCGGCAAGGCCGGCAGCAATCGAACCCGTGGGATGCACGACGACGGTGCGCGGCAATCGCAGCGCTCCACCGGTGAAGTCGACTGGGGTCAACCCGCGGCGCACCGCATATCCGCTGAACCCCAGGGTGACCAGCAGGAGAACCAGCAGGATCAGCACGCGCCAGCGCCCGCGTTCGCCTGCCTTGGCGTGCGCGTCGGGCCGCGGGTCGCTCGCGCGCTCGGTTGCGTCGCCCCGCGATCCGCGGCGCGCCACCAGCTCGCGTGTGTCCTCCGCCGCCGCGAAACGCGCCCCCTCGACGTAGACGATCGTGACGTTGTCCCTGCCTCCGGCACGGTTCGCGGCACCGACGAGCGCCTGCACAACCGAGCCCGGATCCCCGGCGAGGTCCTCGACGATGCCTGCTATCTCGCGCGTCGTGACGCAGTCCGTGAGGCCGTCGCTGCAGAGCAGCAGTGCCGCGTCCTCCTCGAACGGCGCGCGGAGGACGTCGATGAATCCTGCGTCTCCGGGGTTGTGCCGCTCCGAGCCGACGTCCCGGTACACCTCGTTCCGGCGCGGGTGGCGCATGGCCTGGAGCTCGCTCAGCTCGTTGTCGTCCTCGCGCTCCCCGACCGGCGAGTGATCCCGCGTCAGCTTCTGCATCGCCCCCCGCCGGAGCTTGTACAGCCGCGTGTCGCCGATGTGTCCCACTACGATCTCGCCGTCGTGGACGAGCACGGCCGTCAGCACGCAGGTCATGCCCCTCCATTCCGGACGCGTGGACGACTGCCGGAGGATCTCGTTGTTGGCCGCAGTGACGGCGTCGCGCAACCGCGCCTCGGGCGGGAGCCGGCTCCGGCCCAGGCGTTCGCTCAGGACCCGACGGGCAATCTCGGCGGCCTGCTCACCGGCCGCATGCCCCCCCACCCCGTCGATGACGCAGAACACGCCACCTGCCGGATCGCAGTGAAAGCGGTCCTCGTTCACCGTACGCTCCAGACCCGCATCGGTCGCAGCGGCCGCCTCGAGGCGGAGAATGCCTGGCATGAAAGGACCTACACCCGCCCGGTCGCGGCCGCCCAGAGCAGCCCGCCCGCAGCAATCACCAGGATGCAGAGCACGACGAGCCGGAGGGCGAGCAGCATCGTCATCGCGAGACCACCTCGAAATCGAGGTAGACGGTGTCGGCCAGGCCAATGCGGCATCGATCGGGCAGAGGACTGTCGACGCCGTTGTCCCGCTTCTCGCCGTCAACCATCTCGTAGCCCTTGGGGATGGGCCGGCCATTCACGGTCGTTCCGAGCGTGCTCCAGTCCACGACCCGGAAGCTGCCGGTCGCTGGGTCCCGGCGGATCCGCAGGTGCTCGCGCGAGACGTCGACCGACGTGTCGATCCTGGCGTCCACGCGGCAGGCGAGCCCGCCCCGGCCGACCGACACCACGTCCTGAGTGAGGTCGAACGCGTGGCTCCCCGACTCGTCTTCCCAGCGCAGGCGCCCGTGCACCACGGGCGGGCCAGTGGGCACCTCCCGGATGCTTTCCTCCCGGCGCGTGGTCCGATGGCCACTGAAGACTGTCGTGATGCGGCGGGTGCGCTGCCCCGCACCCGGTTCGTCCCGCTGCGGCAGCGCCAGGTCGGACTGGATCAGGATGTCCCCCTCGGCCAGGTCGCCGTCCGGGTCCGGAAGAACTTCGATCTGCCAGGCGCCACCCGGATTCTCGACTGGGACCGCCTCGCCAAGCAGCCGCCTGAAGTAGCCGCCGAAGCGGCCGCGGTTCAGCCTTGCCAGTTCCTCGCCCAGCGCGCGGGTCGTTTGCTCCATGAGCACAGGCAGGATGCCCTCGAGGCGCGCGAACTCGGCCGGATGCAGGTAGACGACGTAGCGGCTGGGCGCGAGGGTCGAGTACTTGAGCGGCTCGAGATTTCGCCGCATGTTCTCGAGGACTGCCTCGATGACGTCCCGCGCGGCGAGGCGTGGCACCTCCACGGCGGGCTGGCTGGGCTGGGAAGACATGACTACGGCTGGACGCCGACCGGACCCTTCGGAGAATACGCACGGGAGCGCGTCGGGTTCACACGCGACCGTTACCGCGGCTCGTCGTAGGTCAGCCGCCCCATCGCGCGGCTCTGGAGTACATCGAATTCTCCGCCCGGGTTGGTGCGTCCTTGGCGCGCCCTTGATGGCTTCGCGGGCCGGCGCAGGCGGGGTGGGCAACTAGACCGGATGAACGGCTGCATTCCGCCGTCGCCCGGCTCAGTCGCCGTGCTTGTCCTTCAGTCGCTTGTTGAGGGCCTTGCCGGCTATGCGCGCCTTCCGCTTCTCCTCGATCTGCGCACGCTGATCCTGCTGCCGGGCCTGGAACGCCTGCTCCTGTCTGAGCTTCTGGTAACTCGCGAACCGCGCCTCGGAGAGTTCCCCCGACTCCACTGCGGCTCGGACTGCGCACCCGGGCTCCCGCTCATGACGGCAATCGCGGAACCGGCAGTCTGACGCGAGTTGCTCGATGTCGCCGAACGTGCCCTCGAGCCCTGCCGAGGTCTCCCAGAGCTGGAGCTCTCGCATGCCGGGCGTATCGATCAGAACCCCCGTTCCGGGCAGCAGCACCAGCTGGCGGGCCGTGGTCGTGTGGCGTCCGCGGCTGTCCCATTCGCGCACGTCACGGGTGGGCAGGAGCTCCTCCCCGATCAGCTCGTTCACGATGGAGGACTTGCCGACGCCCGACATGCCGAGCAGGGCCCCGGTCTGGCCGAACCCCAGATGCGCGCGCAGCGTTCCGACCGACGACGCCACGCGGCAGGAGACGGCGTGAACCGGCACGCCAGGCGCAACCGCCGCGACCTGCTCCACGTAAACCCGCGCGTCCTCGACGAGATCCGACTTGTTCAGGACGATGACGGGTGTCGCGCCGCTCTCCCGGCCCACGACGAGATAGCGCTCGAGCCGGCGCAGGTTGAAATCGTGGTCGAGACCCGTGACGATGAAGACGACGTCGATGTTGGCGGCGACGATCTGCTCCTCGGTGGGCTCGCCGGCGGCGCGGCGTGAGAAGCGACTGAAGCGCGGCAGCACCGCATGGATCCGCGCGTCGCTCCCGGGCGCGCGCGGCTCGAGCGCGACCCAGTCGCCGACAGCGGGGAAATCCACCCGTGAGCCGGCGCGGTGCCTGAGGCGGCCCGACACCCGGGCCAGCCACTCGCCTTCGGCCGTCAGCACGCGATAGATGTGCGTGTGCTCGAGCGCGACCCGGCCGGGCCGGAGTCCGTCGACAGCGTACTGCTCGAACGCGGCGGCCACCCGGCGCCAGCCGAGACGCTCCAGGTCGGCGTTCACCGGGAGTGGCCAGGCGCCACGCCGTCCGCGCGACCCGGCATGCAGGAACGGTGCATCACAAAGTTGCGCCTCCCGCGGAACCCGCGGGCACCTGGCGTACGCGTTCGCCTCGTCGAACGGCTGCCAGGAGGTGCTCCGCATGACTGCCTTCGCCGGGCGCGCGTGGCCCGGCGCTGGCCGGGCGCGATCATACACCCGGCTCGGTGACGGCCAGGGCGCGGAGCACTTCGGCGACGCTCCACGCCTGGGCGACGCAGCCGCGAGGAACGTAGGGCTGTTCAGCATCGAAGATCTCGCTGATCGACCCGACGCACCCGTGGCTCAGGTGCGCGTCGAAGCCGGCCAGGAGCTGCCGCGCATGGCTCCGGTCGCCGGGATGGACCCGCAGCCAGGCATCCACGAAGGGCCCGATGAGCCACCCCCAGACCGTGCCCTGGTGATATGCCGCATCGCGCGAGCGAAGGTCACCGTAGTACTTCGATTTGTAGTCCGGATGCCCGGGCGCCAGCGAGCGCAGGCCGACGGGCGTCAGCAGGCGCTCGCGGACCACTTCGACCACCGGCCGCCAGCGTGCCTCGGCCAGCACCGGGTGGTCCAGCGACACCGCCAGGATCTGATTCGGGCGGCACGCAGCGTCATCCCCCTGCTCCCCGTCGACGACGTCGTACAGGTAGCCGCCGTGGGCATACCAGAACCGGGCGTTGAACGCGTCCTGCGCGCGCTGCGCGAGCGGGCCGATCTCCAGCTGGGTCCGCACGCCGAGCCGTCGGATCCAGCCGTCCAGCAGGCACAGCGCGTTGTACCAGAGCGCGTTGATCTCCACGGCCTTGCCGCGCCGCGGCGTGACGACCCAGTCGTCGACCTTGGCATCCATCCACGTCAGCTGGTACCCGGGCGCGCCCTGATGCAGCAGGCCGTCGGCGGCATCCACGACGATGCCGAAGCGCGTGCCGGCCAGGTGACGCTCGACGATTTCGATCATCGTCGGCAGCAGCGAGCGCAGCGTGTGCTCGTCTCCGGTGCAGCGGACGAAGCGCTCGAGCGCATGGAAGAACCACAGCGTGGCGTCCGCCGTGTGGTAGAGCCCCTCGTGCGAGCCGTCGGGGAACATGTTGGGGATGAGGCCGTCACGCACGTAGTGCGCGAACGTCCGCAGGATGCACGCGGCCTCGCGGTGTCGGCGCGTGCACAGGGTCAGCCCTTCGAGGCTGATCATCGTGTCGCGGCCCCAGTCGGTGAACCAGTGATACCCGGCGATCACGGTGCGCACGTCGTCGCCGGCGGCCCGCGCCCGGGCCGCCTCCTCGACGCGGCCCGCAGGTGTGATGATGAACTGGTCGGCGGCGAGCACGAGCTCGGCCGACAGCCCGGCGCGGCCTGAGCCTCCGGCCATGGACAGGAGCCGCCGACGGCGATCGATTTCCGCAGCGGTGGCATCTTCGGGCTCGAGCGCCTCGATGATTTCCCAGGATTCGGTGGACGCGATCAGCGTCGCCGGCGCCTCCGGCGTCAGGTCGGCGCGGCAGTACCCCGGGCTCCACAGCGATCCTGTCGATGGATACCCTCGGCTTCGCTCCACTTCGTACGGAACGGCCGACGCGCCCCGTTCATCGAGCGTGAGCGCCGCATGCCTGCCGCGCAGGGTGAGGCGGAGAGGCGGGAACTCGCCCCCCGAAGAAATCTCGTAGCGGCTCCGCGCGGCCGTCACCGTGCAGGGCTCCAGCGTCGGCTCGTCCACGGGCGCCTCGTACCTCCGGAAATGGATGGACGGACGCAGCGTGAGCCGCACAGGTGACTCCCCTTCGACCAGCCGGTACGTGACGTGGACCGTGTTCTGGCCGTAGGGCATGAGCACCCGTTTCTCGATGACGGCCCCGCCGAGGTCGTACACCCATGCCGGGAGCCCGAACTCGAGCCGGAACTCAGTCAGATGGCGGCTCGCGTTGGGACCTGCGACCTCGTCTTCGTCGCCCAGCCACACCACGCCCCGGTTCGGCAGCCGGACACGTTCGAGCAGGTGATTCAGCATGACGATCCGGCCGAGCGGCGCCGGAAGCGCGGCAACGAGCACGCCGTGATAGCGGCGTGTCACCAGACCCGCGACCGTCCCCGAGGCGTAGCCGCCCAGGCCGTTCGTCACGAGCCATTCCCGGCGCGGCATCACCTTGTGCTCCGGGCTCTCGTCGCGAGGCGAAGACAGCGACCGGATCACCACGCTGGCGGCAACCGTCGAGCTTGGCATCATCCGGGTCCTGGAAAGGCGTCACCGCACGGCTGCGGGCGGAGCAGCATGGCGGAGTGGCCGGGCAGTCGCCAGGCCCCGGCCATGCTGAAGGGCGGCCGTCCCGTCCCGCCATACTGCGGCGCCTCGCTGCTCCACTGCAGAACCCAGCCGCTCTCCCGGGGCGGCGCAAGCAGCGGCTCGGGAATCGCCGACGGATCGAGGTCCGGACCGAGATTGACGACAAGGAGGCGGTCGTCGCCGTTTTTTCCGTCGAACCTGATCGCGAACGCTTCGGGGCCGAGCACGGCCCCGTCCACGCGCCGCCTGCCAGCCTCGGCAAGCGTCCTGTCGCTGCGGCGCAGCGCCAGCAGATCCTTGTGCAGCTTGTACCAGTGGGCGTGGCGCTCCCGCTCGGAGAAATCGAGCTTGCACGCACGAAATGTCTCCTCGTCGTCGGGCGCGGGCAACGACATCTGGACGAGAGGATCCGCCATGCTCGGGAACTGCGACAGGAACTCCCGGCGGCCCTCCCGAATCGACTCGCGCAGATCCTCTCGGTGATCCGCGAAGTACAGAAACGGCCGCGACGATCCGAACTCCTGCCCCTGGAAGAGCAGCGGCGTGGCCGGGCCGAGCAGCGTGAGAGCCGTGAGCGCCCGGAGGCAGGCCGGGCAGGTGCTCTGACTCAGTCGCTGGCCATACGCGGTGTTGGCCACCTGATCGTGGTTCTCGAGATACACGACGAACGACGTGCCGGTCAGATCGCGAGCCGGGGTGCCGCGCGGCTTCCGTTGCCACGCGTACCACTGGCCCTGATAGAGGTAGCCGTGCCTGGCGCACGACACGAGTTCCTGCGGGCTACCCGTGTAGTCCGTGTAGTACGCCTCCCGCCGGCCCGTAAGGGCGACCCTCGCAGCATGGTGGTAGTCGTCGTTCCAGGCGGCGTCCATCCCGAAACCACCGGTCTCGATCGAACGGATGTTCCGCGTGTCCTGCGGCTCGTTTTCGGCGATCAGATAGACCGATCGATCGCCGGCCGCGGCACGCGCGCGCCTGGTAATCGCGGCGAGCACGTGCTCGGGCGAGGCGTCGTGCACGTCCTGGGTCGCGTCCAGGCGAAGGCCGTCGAAGTGGAACTCGTCAATCCAGTAACCGGCATTCTCCACGAAGAAACTGCGGGCGGGAGGCGGGCCCTCGAAGTTCAGCGCCTGTCCCCAGTCGTTCTGATACCTGTCCGTGAAGTAGTCGGGCGAGAACTCCATCAGGTAGTTCCCGTCTGGGCCGAGGTGGTTGTACACCACGTCCAGGATCACTCCGATCCCGAGCGCGTGGGCCCGATCGACGAATGCGCGCAGGTCGTCGGGCGCGCCGTACAGCCGCGTGGGCGCATAGAGGTTCACGCCGTCGTATCCCCAGCCGAACCTGCCGGCGAAGTCGGCGATCGGCATCATCTCGATGACCGTGATGCCGAGCGCGGCGAGCTCCTCGAGCTGACCGGCCGCCGCCGCCCACGTGCCCTCCGGCGTGAACGTGCCGACGTGCATCTCGTAGAGCACCTGCCCGGTCGCGGAGACGCCACCCCATCCCCGGTCGGTCCACCGGAACGTGCCGGGATCGACGACCGCCGAAGGTCCACGGGGGCCGTCAGGCTGGAACCTGGACACGGGATCGGAACGGAGCCGGTCGCCGTCCAGCCGGAACCAGTATCGATCGCCCGGCCACACGTCGCCCAGCGTGCCGTGGAAGAAGCCCGCGTCGTCCCGCAGCAGCGGGCGAGGGCGGCCGTGCCGTTCGACGACGACGTCCACCGTGCGGCACGCAGGCGCCCACACGCGCACGTCGGCCTCCCCATCGCCCAGGTACTCGAGCCCTGCCGAGAGCCGCCGCCGCACCGACAGCCGCATCGCATCCGGCGAGGGTGGCAACACGTGTGCCATGGAGCCGGAAGTCACGAGCCGGAAGCCTCGTCGCTGTCCGGCGGCGAGTCAGGCGCCGCGGCCGCGGGGGCCTCTTCCTCGGCGGGCACCGCGCGAACAGCGCGCGCGATGAGAGCCTGTCGCCCCGCAGCCTGCGCCCCCCGCGCGCCCAACACCTCGTCGATCAACCCGTAGTCTTTCGCGCGAGCCGCATCGAGGTACAGATCCGTCCGCTTCGTGTCCCGGATAATCTGCTTCAGCGGCTTCCCGGAGCGCTCGGCGAGGATCCGGTAGATCTGGCTCTGCATCTGCTTGAGCCGATCCAGATGCTGGGCGGCGGCCGTGGTGGACTGCCAGCCGGCCCACTTGGCGGGCTCGTGAATCATGATCCATGAGTGCGGGAACGCAAGGCGCCGCCCAGGGCTCGCAGCCTGGAGCACGATCGATCCCATCGAGTACGCCATCCCCTGCACTACGATCGTCATCTCCACGCCGCTGATGACCAGGTGTCGAATGGCGTCGTGCAGCGCGAGGCCGTCGGTCACGTTCCCCCCTGCGCTGTTGATGTAGAGCGTGATCGGGCGTCGGCCGCTGTTCGCCAGCTCGCGCATCCGTTCGATAACCTGACGCGCGCTGTCCTTCTCGATATCCCCGATGAGGTAGACGTCCCGAAGCCGATCCGCGTCCTCTTTCTTCAGGATCTCCTTCACCGCCTCGACGAGATCCGTGACCGCACGGTCCGGGATGTCGCTCATGGGCAGAGATGTTCGCATGGCGCATGCCGCCCGCACGCCGTGGATGAGGCCGTGGTTGAGATCGTGCCGGGGCAGCAAGCTCGACAGTCCGAGAGCTCGCCGCCCGGGCAGGCTGCAGCCAGTGAGGGCGGTCTGGTCCGGCAGGCTGGCTATCGCGAGAGGCGCCGGCGGCCAGGGGCAGACACCGCCGTCTGCCGGCGAGACACGGGAATCACGAATTTCTCTGCGGTGTGACTGTCCGAGAAGCTCACGACCTTGACATCGACGAGGCCGGCGCGCTTGCCCGCCGCCATCGTCTCGGCCTCGGTGATGGTCTTGACCCCCTTGGGCCGCACGATCCAGATGGCGCCGTCCGGTCGTATCAGCGAGGCGAGCTCCTTCACACGACGGAGCGCGTCCCGGCGCGGGGCGCCGTAGAAGATCACGTGGGCCGGCCTGCTGCGGCTCGGAGTCCGGCGGGTCATGACGGCCCCGCACGTGGCGATCTCGTCGGGGAGGGCCGCGTCGTCCACACCCAGAACCGCGACGAGCATGTCGGGCTTGATTCCCAGTTTCCGGGCCCGGGACGGCGGGTTCGTGATGCGGCTGGCCCACCTGGCGGCGGGCGCGCCGATGTCGAACGACGCATCGCGGTCGCCGAACGTCACCTGGAGAATCGGGCCCTCCGCCTGCGCCCGCGAGATTGCGGCAAGGGGGATCACCAGGCGCAGCGGCCCGCGGAAGACGAGATCCCGATGTTCGAGCAGCGCGGTTCCTTCGAAGCGTTTGCCGTCGATCGTGAGGGCGCAGGACGCTTCATACCCCATCGGCTGCTCCGTTCTGTCTCTCGCGGACCGATTGTAAGCCGCCCCGGCGGGGGCCTGATGCTCCTTCTGCAGCAAGCCCGTAAATTGTTCTAAACCTGAGGGCTGGCTGCTTCGTCCAATTCTCCGACTCCGCGAGCTGCCAGGTCTTCCCTGACCGCGAGCTCACTGTCCGGATTTGGGACGAGACGATTCCGGGATCGGGCACGCAGGGGAGGGGATCTCCGGTCGGCTTGACGGCAACCTCCACATATGCGGCGGTTTAGGCTGTCAGCGCGTCTGGCATAGGGTTTGGCTAATCTGGACTGACGCCGGGTGTGCCCAACCCCGGCAGTACAGGACAGAGGCATTCTCATGGTCGACATCGCACGCCCCGAGAGCGTCAAGCGCAAGAAGAAGATTCGCCGGGCCGTCTACGCCGGGGCCGGGCTCCTCGTCATCGTGCTCATTACGGTCGGCGTGTCGCGGCTCAAGCCCGCCGCGCCGGGCGTCGAACGCGCCACCGTCTGGATTGACACAGTCAAGCGCAGCGACATGATCCGGCAGGTGCGGGGGTCCGGCACCCTCGTCCCCGAGAACATCCGGTGGATCCCGGCCACGACGCAGGGGCGGGTCGAGCGCATCGTCCTCCGTCCTGGTGCCAGAGTGGAGCCGGGAACCGTGATCCTCGAGATGAGCAACCCCGACCTCCAGCAGTCGGTCATGGATGCGCAGCTCGCGTATCAGTCGGCGCAGGCGGCCTTTGTGAACCGCAAGGCAGAGCTGGAGAGCCAGCTGCTCAATCAGGAATCGCAGGTCGCGACGATCGAGTCGAACTACAAGCAGGCACAGCTCCGGCTGGAGGCCAACCAGGCTCTCTTCAAGGACGGCCTCATCTCGGAGCTGCAGTTGAAGGAGTACCAGGGGAACGCCGACGAGCTGAAGAACCGGCTGAGCGTCGAAAAGAAGCGCCTGGACATCTCGCGGGACGGCATCAAGTCCCAGCTTGCGCCGCAGGAGGCGGAAGTCAACCAGCGGAAGGCGTCGCTCGACCTCCGGCTGCGGCAGCTGGAGGACCTCAAGGTCAAGTCGATGATGACCGGCGTCCTGCAGGTGGTGCCGGTCGAAGTGGGACAGCAGGTCGCGCCGGGCGCGAACCTGGCGAGGGTGGCCGACCCGACGGTGCTCAAGGCCGAGCTGCGGATCGCCGAGACGCAGACCAAGGACATCGAGATCGGGCAGAGCGCAGAGGTCGACACGCGCAACGGGATCGTGCCGGGCCGCGTGTCACGCATCGACCCCGCGTCGGCGAACGGCACCGTGGGAGTCGACATCCAGCTCGAGGGCCAACTGCCGCCGGGTGCCCGCCCCGACCTGAGCGTGGACGGGACGGTGCGGCTCGAGAAGCTGGACAACGTGATCAACGTCGGCCGCCCGGCGTTCGGCCAGGAAGACAGCACGATCACCCTCTTCAAGCTGATGCCGAACGGCGAGGCGATCCGCACTCAGGTCCGCCTCGGGCGCAGCTCCGTGAACACGATCGAAATCAAGGAGGGGCTGCAGCCCGGCGACCAGGTGATCCTCTCCGACATGTCCACTTACGATCAGTTCGACCGCGTCCGGATCACCGGCTAGCCGGTGCCGGACGCGATGACGGAAGACGGCGATGAGGTCCGGCGGCTGACGCCCCGGGCCCACATTGAAAAGGAGCCACGATGAACACTGCCGCGCCGACCCTGATTCACCTCGACGGCGTCACGAAGGTCTTCTTCACTGACGAAGTCGAGACGCACGCGCTCGCGGGGATCCACCTGGAAATCAAGAGCGGCGAGTACATCGCGATCGCGGGACCGTCCGGCTGCGGCAAGTCGACGCTCCTGTCGATTCTCGGGCTCCTGGATTCGCCGACCGAAGGCAAGTACACCCTGAACGGCAAGCCGGTGGCCGACCTGGCCCTCTCCGAACGGGCACGCGTCCGGAACCGCGAGATCGGGTTCATCTTTCAGAGCTTCAACCTGATCGGCGATCTGAACGTGTACGAGAACGTGGAGCTGCCGCTCACCTACCGCGGGATGAAGTCGGCGGAGCGGAAAGAACGCGTGATGGCGGCGCTCGAGAAGGTGGGCATGGCGCACCGCGCGAAGCACCTGCCGAGCCAGCTCTCGGGCGGTCAGCAGCAGCGCGTCGCCGTGGCGCGCGCGGTCGCCGGCTCCCCCTCGATCCTGCTGGCGGACGAGCCGACGGGAAACCTCGACTCGAAGAACGGCGAGGCGGTGATGGAGCTGCTGCGCGAGCTGCATCGCGAGGGCGCAACCATCTGCATGGTGACCCACGATCCGCGCTATGCGCGGCATGCCGACCGATCGATCCACCTGTTCGACGGCCGCGTCGTCGAGGAAGACGGCAGCAAGCGCGCCGAGAAGGAGCTCGAGGAGAGCGGCTTCCACATCGAGCACTGACCGCCGTCGCCCGCGGGTTCGTTCCGTTTGGCGGCAGGGGTGATCGCCCGCGCGTCCCCCCTGCCGCCGTGTCCATCAGCCTGGCCTCAGCGGAGCAGCACCATGATTCACGATCTGCGCTATGCCTTCCGCCTGCTGCGCAAGAGCCCCGGGTTCACCGCCGTCGCCGTTCTGTCGCTGGCGCTCGGTATCGGCGCGAATACCGCGATCTTCAGTCTCGTGAACGTCGTGCTGCTGCGTCCGATCCCGGTGCAGGAGCCCGCCAGACTGGCCGCGGTCTTCATGACCGATCAGCGCAACCCGGGCAACCTGCCGCTGTCGCACCTCAACTACAAGGATCTGCGGGAGCAGAACCAGGTGTTCACCGACATGGCGGCGTTCGCGTTCACGCAGGTGAACTGGAGCCGCGGCACGGCTTCCGAACAGATCCCCATTCAGGTCGTGTCGGGGAGCTTCTTCTCGGTGCTCGGCGCACAGCCGGCGATCGGCCGCGGACTGCGGCCCGAGGAGGAGACGGCGCCGACGCCGGTGGTCGTGCTGAGCCACGGGTTCTGGGAACGCAGCCTCGGCAGCGACCCCGCGGTCATCGGATCCCAGCTCACGCTGAACCGCACCCCCTTCACGGTCGTCGGCGTCGCGCCGAAGGGATTCACCGGCACCATCCTGGGGGCGGACCCGGACGGCTGGGTGCCCATGTCGATGCACGATGTCGTGCAGCCCAACTTCGACTGGTACGAGCAGCGGCGCGGCCTGTTCCTGTTCGCGTTCGGCCGGCTGAAGCCGGGTGTCGGCGTCGAACAGGCGGCGACTAACCTGCGCACGGTGTTCGCGCAGCTCGAGCAGGCGTATCCGACCGACAACAAGGGCCGCAGTGCGGGTGCCGTGCCGTTCCTCGACGCGCGGCTGAATCCGTTCGGGCAGGGTGGCGCGCAGGTCGTCCAGATCTCGCTCATCCTGATGAGCGTCGTCGGCATCGTGCTGCTCATCGCGTGCGGCAACGTCGCCAACCTGCTGCTCGCCAGGGCGACGCGGCGGCGACGGGAGATCGCGGTGCGGCTGGCGCTCGGAGCGGAGCGGCTGCGCCTCGTGCGACAGCTCCTGACCGAGAGCGTCGTCCTCTCGGCGCTCGGCGGCACGCTCGGCGTTCTCCTCGCCTACTGGCTGCTGGACGCCCTCATCGCCGCGGACCTGCAGCTGCCGTTGCCGGTCGGCGACGAGGTGTCGGTCGACGCACGCGTGCTCGGGTTCACGGCGCTGCTGGCGCTGGCGACTGGGCTGCTCTTCGGCCTCGCGCCGGCCATGCAGGCGTCGAAGCCGGACGTCGTGCCGGTCCTGAAAAACGAGCTGGTGCCGGCTGCCACGGGCCGCCGGGGGATCGCCGCGCTGCTCAGCCTGCGGCAGGTGCTGGTCGTCGGCCAGGTGGCGCTCTCGCTGACGTCGCTCGTCGCGGCCGGGCTCTTCCTCAAGAGCCTGCAGCACGCACAGGGCGTGGACACGGGCTTCGAGACCGACAGCGTGCTGGTCATGAACGTCAACCTGGGGCGGGAGGGATACACGCCGGAGCGAGGGCAGCTCTTCTACCGGCAGGCGGTGGAGCGGATTGGCGGGCTGCCGGGCGTGCGGCATGCCGCGGTCGCCCAGAACCCGCCGCTTGCCGGGGGGATCGCGCGCAGTGTCTTCCCCGAAGGAGAGGAGACCACGACGCAGGATCGGATTCTGGTCCAGGTGAACTCGGTCGGTCCCGGCTACTTCGAGGCGATCGGCATCCCCCTCCAGCGTGGCCGCGCCTTCACGGAGGCGGACGCGCCCGCGGCGCCCCTGGTGGTCGTCGTGAACGAGACGATGGCCGAACGCTTCTGGCCGGGGCAGGACGCGATCGGCAAGCGGTTCAGGTTCTTCGGCGACGACGATTTCACCACTGTCGTGGGCGTGGCCAGGAACAGCAAGTACAACGGGGTGGTCGAGGACCCGATCCCGTTCATCTACCAGCCGATGCGCCAGAACTACACGCCCAACGCCACGCTGCACATCCGGGCGCAGGGCAGCGCGGCGGGGCTGGCCTCCGCCGTGAGGGCGCAGGTGCTCGAGATCGATCCGACCCTCTCGGTTTTCAATATCCGGACGCTCCGGCAGCAGGTGTCGCAGTCGCTGGCGCCACTCCGGATCAACGTCGTCGTCCTCACCACATTCGGCGTGCTGGCGCTCCTGCTCGCGTCGATTGGCCTTTACGGTGTGGCGAGCTACTCCGTCGTGCAGCGCACGCGCGAGATTGGCGTCCGGATGGCCCTCGGGGCGGACGCCTCGAACGTGCTGCAGCTCGTGCTCGCTCGCGGGTTGATCCTGGTGGGGGCGGGCGTCGCGATCGGGCTGGCGCTCTCGATCCTGCTGGCCTCGCTGATCCCGGCCGACCTGCTGCCGAACGTCAGCGCGCGGGATCCGTGGACCTTCGCGGGAACTGCGGCGCTGCTGGGGGCCGTCGCGCTCGTCGCGAACTTCATCCCAGCGCGACGCGCGGCCCGGATCGACCCGCTCGTTGCGCTCAGAACCGAATAGATCGCACAGCGACCAGACAGAATCCATGCTCATCACCGATCACCTGAAGGACAACCGGCCGGAGACGTCGCGTCATCCAGTCAGGCCGAGCGAGCCTCGCGTCCTCATCGCCGACGATCAGGCTGACGTGCTGGAAGCCCTGCGGCTCCTGCTGAAGGCCGAGGGGTTTCAGCTCGAGACGGCCTCCTCCCCCGCCGGCGTGCTGGCCGCCGTCGAGGCCCGCGAGTTCGATGTCGCCCTGATCGACCTGAACTACGCGCGCGATACGACGTCGGGCGAAGAGGGGCTCAACCTGCTGTCGCGGATCCAGGGAATCGACCCCACGCTGCCGGTGGTCGTGATGACCGCGTGGGGAAGCGTCGAGGTGGCGGTCGAGGCGATGCGGCGGGGCGCACGCGACTTCATCCAGAAGCCCTGGGACAACGCGCGGCTGCTCGCCATCATCCGCACCCAAATCGAGCTGAGCCAGGCACTGCGCAAGGGGCAGCGGCTCGAGGCCGAGAACTCGCTGCTGCGGGGCGAGGGCGTCCCGAAGCTGATCGCCGAGTCCGCCTCCATGCAGGGCGTGCTCCAGATCATCTCGCGCGTCGGGCCGTCGGACGCCAACGTGCTGATCCTCGGCGAGAACGGCACGGGCAAGGGTGTCGTGGCCAGGGCGCTGCATGCCGTCTCGAGTCGCGCGTCGCGTCCGATGGTGATCGTGAACTCGGGGGGCGTGTCGGAGGGCGTGTTCGAGAGCGAGCTGTTCGGCCACGTTCGCGGCGCGTTCACCGATGCCAAGGCCGATCGAGTGGGCCGTTTCGAGCTGGCGGATCTGGGCACGTTGTTCCTCGACGAGATCGCCAACGTGCCTCTCAACCAGCAGGCCAAGCTGCTGCGCGTGATCGAGACCGGGGAGTTCGAGCGGCTCGGGTCCTCGAGAACCCGCCGCGTGGACGTCCGCATCATCTCGGCGACGAACTCGAACCTCGCGGAAGAGGTCACCGCCGGACGCTTCCGGCAGGATCTGCTCTTTCGGCTGAATACCATCGAGATCCGACTGCCGCCTCTCCGGGATCGCCGGGAGGACATTCCGCTGCTGGCCCAGCACTTCCTGCGTCAGCATGCCCAGCGTTACCGCAAGCGCCTGACCGGCTTCGAGACCGGCGCCATGCAGCTCCTCCTCGAGCACGCCTGGCCCGGCAACGTGCGCGAGCTCGATCACGCGATCGAACGGGCGGTGCTCATGGCCGCGGGGCCCCTCGTCAAGCCGATCGATCTCGGCCTCCGCGCCACCCGGGACGGCGGCGGCCGGCTCGAGGACATGAGTCTCGAGGAAGTGGAGTGCTTCCTCATCAAGAAGGCGATGACGCGATTCGACGGCAATGTCAGCCAGGCTGCCAAGGCGCTGGGCCTGAGCCGCAGCGCGCTGTACCGGCGCCTGCAGCGCTACGGCCTCTAGCACGGGATCGGCGGCTCGACGTGGAGACCGCCTTCAGCCGGACGTCCCAAACCGGCTATATTGCTCGGAGAGGCATGACCCGCAGAACTCACCCGCGCGAGCCTCGCCTGAGCCACGACCGACGGATCCTGCTGATGGCCCTCGCCTCGGCGCTGCCGGGGACCGCCATCTCGCTGATTTTCCTGTGGACCGGCGACTACACGCCCAAGGTCCAGTGGACGCTCACGGTCCTCATCACGACGTTCTGTCTCGGCTTCGCATTCGCGCTGCGCGAGCGGGTGGTGCTGCCCCTTCAGACCCTCTCGAATCTGCTCGCGGCGCTCGGGGAAGGCGACTTCTCGATCCGCGCGCGGGGAGCGCGAGGAGGCGACCCCCTCGGCGAAGTCATGATCGAGGTGAACGCCCTCGTGGAGACGCTGCGCCACCAGCGGCTCGATGCGCTCGAAGCCACCACGCTGTTGCGCAAGGTCATGGCGGAGATCGATGTCGCCGTCTTCACGTTCGACGAGGACAAGGAGCTGAAGTTCGTGAACCGGGCGGGCGCCCGCCTGCTCGCCCAGCCCGCCGAACGGCTGCTCGGACGGCACGCGACGGAGCTGGATCTCGCCGACTCGCTCACGGGAGAGGCGCCTCGGGTGATCAACACGGCTTTTCCCGGCGGCGTCGGCCGCTGGGAGATCCGCCGGAGCCTGTTCCGGCAGGGCGGACGCCCTCACGAGCTGCTCGTGCTGTCGGATTTGAGCCAGCCGCTCCGCGAAGAAGAACGGCAGGCCTGGCAGCGGCTCATCCGCGTCATCGGCCACGAGATGAACAACTCGCTCGCGCCAATCAAGTCGATTGCGGGCAGTCTCTCGACCCTCATCGAGCGCGATCCGCCGCCCGCCGACTGGCGGGAGGACGTGCAGCGCGGATTGAACGTGATCGCCTCCCGGTCCGAGTCGCTCAGCCGGTTCATGAGCGCCTATGCGAGGCTGGCAAAACTGCCGCCGCCCAAGCTGGCGCCGCTCGACATCGCCTCGTTCGTGGACCGGGTCGTCACGCTCGAGAAGGCGCACCACATTCAGGTTTCGCCGGGGCCGCGGCTCGCGATTCAGGGCGACGGGGACCAGCTCGAGCAGCTCCTGATCAACCTGATCCGGAATGCCCTGGACGCCGTCCGCGAGACCGGAGGCGCCGTGAGGGTGGGCTGGCATCGCCTGCCGGGATCGTCCCCCCCCTCCATGGAGCTGTGGGTGGAGGACGAAGGGCACGGCCTGTCGAACACCGGGAACCTCTTCGTGCCGTTCTTCACCACCAAGCCGGGCGGGTCCGGCATCGGGCTGGTGCTGAGCCGCCAGATCGCCGAGGCGCACGGCGGCAGCCTGCTGCTCGAGAACCGCGACGACCGTCCCGGGTGCCGTGCCACGCTCCGCCTCCCCCTGCACGCTGCCGCCCAGGCCAGGCCTGAGATGGTGGCCTCCTGACGGCGTCTCCCGGACGGCCCTTCTGATACTCTCTCGCGCCATGTGGAATCGCTTTTTCGACGGCCCCGTCGACTGGACGGCGGTGCTGGCTGCCGCTGTCCCCACCGTGCTGATCGCCTTCGTGGCTGCCCGCCTGGCCAGGCGGCTGGCACGAGCGGGCCTCGAAGTCATCGTCGGCGACGCGCTCGAGCCATCGAGTCCGCTCGTGGGGGGGCCGCTCCGGCTGATCTCGCTGGCCACGTTCCTGCTGGTGACGCTGGTGCTGCTGTTTCCCGCGTTCGAAGTCACTGGCCTCGGGCCCCGTGCCGGCCGTCCGCTGGCCCAGGTCGCCGGATGGATTTTCGGCTCCGGACTGACCGTGGTGCTGATCGCGCTCGTCGCCTATGCACTCGTCCGCGCGACGGCCCTGCTCGTCACGCGGTTCGAGTTCGAGGTGACGAAAGGCACCACGCTCGACGCGCTCGAGCGCGCCAAGCGCGCGCGGACGCTGGGTGCGGTCGTGAGCAAGGTCGCGACCGTGCTGATCACCGGTATCGCACTGCTCATGGTGCTTCGAGAGTTCGACATCGACGTTACCCCGGTGCTGACCGGCGCGGGCATTGCCGGCCTGGCCGTCGGCTTCGGCGCGCAGACGCTCGTACGCGACGTCATCAGCGGCTTCTTCCTGATCCTGGAGGATCAGGTGCGCGTGGGCGACGTCGCCTCGATCAACGGCACCGGCGGTCTCGTGGAGCAGCTCAACCTCCGGACGATCGTGCTCCGCGATCTGCAGGGGACCGTCCACGTATTCCCGAACGGCTCGATCAACACGCTCGCGAACCTCAGCAAGGACTTCTCGTTCTACGTGGTCGATCTCGGCATCTCCTACCGGGAGGATCCGGACCGCGTGGCGGACGTGGTACGCGAGGTTGGCGAGGAGATGCGCCGCGATCCCCGGTTCAGTCCTTTCATCCTCGATCCGGTCGACGTCCTCGGCGTCGACTCGTTTGCCGACTGGAGCATGGTCCTGAAGTTCCGGGTCAAAACCGTCCCGCTGAAGCAGTGGGAGGTAGGCCGCGAGTTCCGCAAGCGGCTCAAGAAGGCTCTCGACCGTCACGGGATCGAGATTCCGTTCCCGGAACGGGTGATCACGCTCAGAGGCGGGGACCAGGCCGGAGCCGAAAAGGCTGGCGAGGGACGGGGGAAATAGCTACTAGTACTTCTCGGCCCTCCCCGTCCCGCCGGTCGACTGTCCCCTCGACTGCTGCACGATTCTGACGCCGGCGCTGGCGCCCACGCGGGAGGCGCCGGCGGCCACCATCGCCCTCAATCCCTCCAGATCGCGCACGCCGCCGGCGGCCTTCACGCCCATCTCGGCGCCCACGACGCGGCGCATCAGTGCCACGTCGGCGGCCGTCGCGCCGCCCGGCCCGAATCCGGTGGACGTCTTCACGAAATCGGCGCCCGCGGCCTTGCTCAGCGTGCACGCGGTCACTTTTTCGTCGTCAGTCAGGAGCGCCGCCTCGATGATCACCTTCGAGGTCACGCCACATTGACGGCAGGGATCGACGACCGCCTCGATGTCGCGCTCGACCGTCCGGAGATCCGCCGACTTCAGGGCGCCCACGTTGATGACCATATCGATTTCCGTGGCGCCGTCGTAGATGGCCCGGCGGGTCTCGTATTGCTTCACGTCGGCCGTGGTGGCGCCGAGCGGGAACCCGACGACCGAGCACACGCCCACCCCTGTCCCGCGGAGAAGCCGCGACGCCAGCGCCACCCAGCACGGGTTGACGCAGACCGTCGCGAAGCGGAACTCCGCAGCCTCGCGGCAGAGCTTCTCGATATCGCCGCGGGAGGCCTCGGGCTTGAGCAGCGTGTGATCGATCGTCGCGGCCACGTCGGGCGTGGCGCCTCCATCGGCGTGGAGGCCGATCCGCGTGGCGCCCGCGTCGAGCACGCCGCGCAGCCGCTGCGGGCAGCAGTCGGACAGCACCGCATGGCAGGCGCACCGGTGGCCGGGCGCCGGCCCCCGCTCGGTTGCCAGGATCTCATCGGTGATGATCTCGATGAGCCGCTGGAGGTCCCGGGCGTTCACCATGAGCGGCCGCGCCCTCCGGGATTCCGCACGTCACAGCCTCCCTTCGAGCCGGCGGATCTTCAGCAGCCGCCGGAGGTAGCGGGCCTCCTTCATCGGCGTCGACGTCCAGACGTCGACGATCCGCAGAGCGCTCCCGTCATCAGGCAGCAGCATCGATCCCAGCGTGAGCACGTTCGCGCCGTTGTGCTCGCGTGAGTAGCGCGCGATCGTCTCGTCCGGACACATCGCCGCCCGGATCCCCGCAACCTTGTTCGCAGCGATGGCCGACCCGATTCCCGCGCCGTCGATGACGATGCCGGCGTCGGCCTCCCCCCGCGACACTGACGTGGCCACGGCCGCCGCGACATCGGGGTAATCGACCGGCTCCGGACTGTCGGTGCCCGCATCGGTGACGGCGACGCCGCGGCCGCGCAGGTGCTGGACGATCCGTCGTTTCAGCGTCACACCGGTGTGGTCGCTCCCGATGACGATCCGGCGGATGTCGGAGGCCGGGGCCAGGTCCGGTGGCAGCGTCGGATCCAGCGTCCCGGCGGGCACGACCGTCACGCGCCGCGCGGCCAGCGTGTCCCGGGCGAGCGGTGTGACGACGCCCCCCGGCGCGAGCTCCACTGTACAGCCCGTCTCGAGCACCCGGGCATCGCTTTCCGTGATGATGTCGAACCGTCGGGTCATCCGTTCAGCACCGCGATATACGGCAGATTCCGGTACTTCTCGGCGTAGTCGAGGCCGTAGCCGACGACGAACCGGTCGTCGATCGTGAATCCGGTATGGTCGACGGCGACGGCGACTTCACGGCGCGAGGGCTTGCTCAGCAGGCACACCGTCCTCAGCGACCGCGGCGCGCGGGCCCGCAGAATGTCCTGCAGGTAGGTCAGCGTCAAGCCCGTGTCGACGATATCCTCGACGATCACGACATGCCGCCCCTCGAGCCCCGTATCGAGGTCCTTCAGGAGCCGGACCTCTCCGGAGGAGCGGACGTTCTTCCCGTAGCTCGACACTGCAATGAAGTCGAGCGTGACCCGCGCGCTCATGGCACGCGCCAGATCCGCCAGGAACATGAACCCGCCCTTCAGCACGCCGACCAGGTGGATGGACTCGTCGGGGGGATAGGCGGCCTCGATTTCGCCGGCGATTTCGCGGACGCGCGTCTGGATGGCGTCTGCGCCTATCAGCGTCTCCATGCCGCCACTGCCTCCGTCCTCTTCTCCGCTTTTCCGGTTTCCGTCGCCCGTGGCACCGTGTGCCTCCGCAGTGCCCTCATTGCCCCTGGACGGCGGCGCGCACCTTCTCCGCCCAGCTTCTGGCGGCGTCGAGCACGGCCGCCTCGTCGAGCGTCGACACGCGCCGATCGCGCATGATCACGCGACCGTTGACGACCACCGTCCTGACGTCGTCGCCGCGTGTGACGTAGACGAGGTGCGACAGCGGATCGTAGAGGGGCACCTGACGGGCCGCGGATGTCGAGACGACAAGCAGATCGGCCCGCTTCCCGACCTCGAGCGAACCAAGCTGCCGGTCGAGGCCCAGCACGCGCGCGCCATCGATCGTCGCCATCTGCAGCGCGCGCCGTGCCGGCAACGCGCGGGGATCACCCGTGACGTGCTTCTGGAGGAAGGCCGCCTGCCGCATGGCCTCGAACATGTCGAGATCGTTGTTGCTGGCGGCGCCGTCGGTGCCCAGGCCCACCGGCACGGCAGCGCGCTGCAGCTCGAGCACGGGGGCGGCGCCGCTGGCCAGCTTCATGTTGCTCTCGGGGTTGTGCGCAATCCCGACCCGGCGCCGGGCGAGCAGGCGGATGTCGGCGGCCGTGAGGTGGACGCCGTGCGCCGCGATCGTCCGCGGTCCCCAGAAGCCCAGGGATTCCAGATACTGCACCGGCGTCGCCTTGTGCCGCTCGAGCGCGATTGCGACCTCGTCGCGCGTCTCGGCCAGGTGGATGATCACCGGGGCGCGCTCCCGGTCGGCAACGGATCGAATCGCCTTGAGCGTCGCGCCATCCAGGGTGTACATCGCATGCGGGGCGATGGCCGGCACGATCAGGTCGTCGGACGCCCATTGCTGCAGGAAACGCGCCGCCCGCGCGATGCCCTCGCTCGGCGTCTTCGCGTCGGGAGCGGGAAACTGGATGATCGTCTGCCCCAGCACACCCCGGAGACCCGCCTCGCGGGTGGCTCGTGCGATCTCTTCCTCGAAGTAGTACATGTCGGCGTAGGTGGTCGTGCCGGACTGGATCATCTCCAGCGCGGCGAGCCGCGTACCCGCGCGCACGAACTCCGGGCTGACCGTTTTCGCTTCGGCGGGAAAAATGTACTTCTCCAGCCACTCCATGAGCGCCAGGTCGTCGGCCAGACCGCGGTACAGGACCATCGGCGCGTGCGTGTGGGTGTTGATGAGGCCGGGTAAAACAATGTGCCCGCCCGCATCGATGCGCTCCCGGGCGTCATACCGCGCGGCCACGGCCTCCGAACCGTCGACGGCGACGATGTCGGGGCCGTCCACCACCACCGCACCGCGCGTCAGGACGCGCGCCTCCCCATCCATCGTGACGACCGTACCGCCGGTGACGATCAGCGACACGTCGCGCCGAACCGGCTGCCAGGCCGATACCGTTGCGACCACACAGAGAAGCCCAGCCCCCAACCGCGCGATCATGTGTGCCGGATTCTACCAGCCTTCACTCGGGCTCACAGAACCAGGAACCCGGAACGGGGAACCTGGAACCGTGAGCCTGAAGCCTGAACCTGGAACTTGGACCCTGGAACCCTGAACCTTGAACCCTGAAGCCTTAAGCCTGAAGCCTGAAGCCTGAAGCCTGAAGCCGATCTTGTATAGTGACACCGTGGCCGTTCACGTCATCGAGCACCCGCTCGTCCACGATGCGCTCGCGACCCTCCGCGACGCGACGACTCCGCCGGAGCTGTTCCGGCGCATGGCCGTCCGGATCAGCCTGCTGCTGACGGCGGAAGCGACGCGGGATCTCCCGGACTGCCCCGTCCGGGTCGTTACGCCGCTGGGCCCGGCCGGGGGCCGCCGGATCCGGGGCGGAGTCGTCGTGGTGCCGGTCCTGCGCGCTGGGCTGGGAATGCTGGATGCCGTGCTCGAACTCATCCCGTCGGCCCGGGTGGGTCACATCGGGCTCCAGCGGGACGAGATCACTGCGGTCGCGTCGCAGTACTACTCGCGTCTTCCTCCGGATCTGGACTCGAGCTTCGTGCTGATGATCGACCCGATGCTCGCGACGGGCGGAAGTGCCGTCGCCGCGCTGGATCTGCTGGCGGAAGCCGGCGCCCGTGACGTCAGGATGATCTGCATCGTCGCGGCGCCCGAGGGGATTGCCTTCGTCGAGCAGCACCACCCGGGCGTGCACATCTACACGCCCGCAGTGGACCAGGGGCTCAACAGCCACAAGTTCATCGTCCCGGGCCTCGGAGATTTCGGCGATCGGCTCTACGGGACGTCCTGATGATCGCGGCGGTGCCGGCACGGCCGCCGACGCAGACGCGGCATGACGAAGCGGGAGAAGCTGCCATGAAGCCAGTACACAGCGGGCCGGACGCGGCACCGGCGATCGAGCGCCGGGCGCAGCGCAGGTCGGCCGACGATCGATGGCGGACGGCGCTCACGTGCATCGAGCCGAACAAGATCCTCGTCCGAGGGTATCCCGTCGACGAGATGATGGGCCGGCTCACCTTTGGAGAAGCCATCTACCTGCTGTTCGTCGGCGAGCTGCCGACGCCGGGGATCGGCAGCCTGATGGAAGCCATGCTCGTGTCGTTCATCGACCACGGCGCGACGCCGCCGTCCACGCTGGCGGCCCGGAACACGGCGACGACGGGGGCGCCACTGCGGGCCTGCGTCGCGGCGGGCGTCCTCGGGTTCGGCCGGTACCACGGCGGCGACATCGAGAGCTGCATGCAGTTCCTGGACGCCGGTCTCGAGATGGTCCGGAGCGGGCGTTCCTACCGGGATGCCGCTACCGAGCTCGTCACCCGGTGCCGGGTCGCCGGCGAGATTCCCCCCGGATTCGGTCACCGCTACCACACGCGGGATCCCCGGGCGGGACGGCTGTTCCAGATGGCCCTCGAGCTCGAGGTGGAAGGCCATCACATCCAGATGATCCGGGCCGTCGAGCTCGTGCTGAGCGCGCAACCCGACGAGCACGGCCGGGCGCTGCCCGTGAACATCGACGGCGCCATCGCCGCCGTCTGCGGCGACCTGGGGTTGCCGTCGGCGGTCGCCGACGCGCTCTTCATCATCTCGCGGGTTCCGGGCATTGCGGCGCACGCCGAGGAGGAGAAGGCGCGGCAGCGGCCGATGCGGCAGATCGATCCGAAGGATCACGTGTACGACGGGCCGTCCGAGCGCCGCCTGCCCGAGCGGCGCAAGTGAGATTGCGGGGCGCGGCGGCCCTGAAGTACACTCAAGGTCTTCCCGGGAAGTTGGGCGCTTGGCTCAGCGGTAGAGCATCGCCTTCACACGGCGGGGGTCAGTGGTTCGAATCCACTAGCGCCCACCAGCT
>DASPFV010000322.1:0-69390 GCA_035620975.1 Vicinamibacterales bacterium | reverse complement strand
CGACCTGCTGTCGCGGGCGCGCCGGCCTGTAGACGTAGGCCCGGTCCACGAGCAGCTTCCGCAAGAAGCCCTTCTCCTCGAGGATCCGCATCATGGTCATCACGGTCGTGTACGCGACCTGACGCTTCTGCCGCAGGGCTTCGTAGACGTCGCGGACGGTGGCCTTCTCGAGCTTCCAGATCACCTTCATGATGGCCAGCTCCTGCGGGGTCAGCGTCGAGGTGCGGGTGCGCATGGTGTTTCAGGTTTCAGGTTCCAGGTTCCAGCCGAGTCAGATATTTCATTACTAAGTATTTAGTACTTAGAACTAGCGTGTCAAGAGGTTTCGCGGAGCGCCTCGACGGCCGGGGCAGGGGCCCCGGCGGATAGCTCGCGGGTGGCGGTCCGTCGGACACGCAAACGGCGCGGCGGGGTCGTGGGGCCCTCGCCGCGCCGTTCGATTTTCAGGGCGAGTTACTGCGCCTTCTTCGCGTGCAGCGAGAACGCGGCCCCCTGCGGGTCCATGGCGTTCACGATCCAGTCGCCGCCCGGCACCTCCATCGGCCCATTGAGAATCTGACCGCCGTTCGCCTTGATGCGCTCGACGGCCGCGTTGATGTCAGGCACGCGGAAGTAGATCTGCCAGTTGGGCGGGACGTGCGCCATCTCGGGCGGCTTGTTCATCATCCCGCCGATCATGCCGTGGGGGCGATTGAACATGTAGTACTTGCCAGCAGGCCCCATGTCCATCGTCTCGCTCGGCTGCCAGCCGAAGACCTCGCTGTAGAACTTCAGCGCGGCCGGCGCGTCGGTCGTCATCAGCTCGTGCCACGATCCTTCGCCTATCTCCGGCGCGCCCTCGGGCGGGAACTCGGTCGTGGACGGTTCGTAAATGTAGAAGGCCGCTCCCTGCGGATCCTTCATCATCTGCATGCGGCCGACCGTCGGAATCTGGATCACCGGCGAGCACTCGCCGCCTCCCAGACGCGTGATGTGGGCCGCAGCCTCCTCGAGCTTCGGTACGCCGACGTACATGGCCCAGAACGGCGGGGCCTTCACATCGGTCGGCTGCGTCAGCACGCCGGCAACCGGCACGTTCCCGCTGCGGCTGAACATGGAGTAAGGCTGCGGGGACCCCTCGAACGGCGCCGAGGTCCAGCCGACGACGGTCTTGTAAAACCCCTCGGCGGCCTTCATATCGGTCGTCATCAGCTCATACCAGAGCGGACGGCCGAGCAGAGTGGAGACAGCAACGGTCATACTACCCTCCTGCGAAGTCCCGACACACGAACCGCACCGGCCCACTGTCTTGACGGTCGACGGGCTCGGCGATCGAGTAGTGTGTCACAACCACGCGCCGATGGCGCACGACCGAATCGCTTTTGTCACGGGATGAACGATGTGATGAATTGCGACCTCGAGCGCAGCTCAAAACCCCCTTCCATCACGTTGTGGCGCGACCCCGCGTCCCGTTGAAAAACCAACTCGATTTCGGTCAACTGCCGAAATGTGAGTTGGGGGGCGGCGCGCCGCCGACGACCCTCATCCGCGTTCATCCGCCGTCGCAAACCGATCCGCGATTCCATCCCGCGTTCATCCCCGTCTCGTTGAAAACCTCATCCGCGATTCATTTGCGTTCATCCGCGTCCCGTCTGAACCCCATCCGCGATTCATCCGCGTTCATCCGCCTCCCGTCTGAACCCCATCCGCGCGTGCCCGCGCGTTCATCCGCGTCCCGTTGGAAACTCGAGCCGCGATTCATCCGCGGTTCGCGTCCCGTTGAAGACCCCATCCGCGGTCCATCCGCGATTCAGAGATCGAACTCGGCGGCGACGGGGCCGTGATCGCTCGTCCCGAACTCCCGCTCGACGCGGCAGCCCCGGACCCTCGCGAACAGCGATTCGCTCGCCAGCACATAGTCGAGCCGCCATCCGATGTTGCGCGCGCGCAGGTTGCGCCATGGTGCCCACCACGTGAAGAGCTGATCGTTGGACGGGTCGAGCGCCCGGCCGACGTCCACCAGACCGCGCCCGATGACGCGTTCGAGCAGCGCACGCTCCTCCGGAAGCTGGCCGATCGCCCGGGGCTTGCGCTCCTTCGGGTGCACGTCCATGTCGGTCCGCGCAACGTTCAGATCGCCGCAGATGACCAGAGGCCGGCCGCTCGCCTGCCGCTCAGCCGCGAACACGTCGAGGGCCTCGAGGAACTGCATCTTCGCGGGGAAGTCCTTCCCGCCGTTCGGCACGTAGACGGACGCAACGGTCAGCTGCGGCAGCTCGACCGTGACCATGCGATTCTCGTAGTCGAACGGCGGATGCGCGAAGTCGGGCCTCGCCGGCGCAAACTCCTCGCGCACGTGCAGCCCGACGCCGGAATACCCCCTCGACCCGTGCCAGTAGCACCAGTACCCCTCGAGGCCGCAGAGCGCGAAGGGGATCTGGTCCGGTGACGCCTTGATCTCCTGCAGGCACAGCAAATCGGGGCGCTCGCGTTCGACCCACTCGGCCAACTCCCCCAGCCGCGCGCGAATCCCGTTCACGTTCCAGGTGGAGATTCTCACGACACCACCGTACTACCAGGCCGCTGAAAAACGCCGGCCTGCATGGGAGATGGGACCCTTCTCATAATCCCTGCAGGATGCGCCTTTCAGCATCCTGCTGCCGGCTCGCGTGGATCTTCAAGTGGGATGAAGAGTGTGACGAACGGCAGCCGACCGGTCCCGACCGTCAGCGCCGGCGACGGAACTGCCGCACCCGAGGCGAGTTGACGGAATCCGCCGGCGGCGAGAGGGCCGCGCCTGGAGCCGGCGGGTCCGAGGGCACGAGGTTTCCAGGCGCATGGGCAGGATCCGCACACGATGGTCCGCGTGCATCGACGATGCTCACGATCTCGCCGTCGTAAGTCTCGTAGACCCCGGCCAGACAGCCGCAGGGGAGGAACCTGCTGGACAGTCCGCGCAGTATGCGCATGTCGACCCCTTAGACTCGTAAACGTTCGACGCGGTTGGATCGAACATGGCCGAGCTGCACATTATTTGATCCTCCGGAGAACGGCGACGCTCGAATCAGGCATCCGCGGTCAGTACTTCCGTTCGAGCCTGAGGACGACGGGCGGAGAGGAAGCGGCTGCGACGACAGGCATCTGGTCGCTGACATCCAGGCCGCCGCGCGCGCCGGGGCGGGCGCGCTCCGCGAAGAGCAGGTACTCGCGGCCCTCGAGCGCGGCAATCGTGAACCGGCCGCCGCTGTCGCTGAGGGACGGTTCGACGAGAATGTAGTCCTCGCCGGAGGCCCCCTTGAGGTACACCCGCGCTGCCTCGACGGGCACGCCGCCTGCGTCGATGACGAGGCCCGTCAACTGAACGAAGCGAATCTCCGGCGGGAGCCGGAAGTCTCCGGCGCGCAAATGCGCGCCGCCGGCGACGACGATCTCGACAGCCGCCCCCGGCAGGCGGACGCCAGGCAGGAACACGCGCGACTCCGCCACACGGCCCTGACGATCGAGTTGCGTGTCGATGCCGACAACGAAGCGGCCCGGCGGCACCTGTGTGAACTCGTACCATCCGCCGGGACCGGTCAACGCACGAAGCCGTCGCGGCCCGAACCGCTGGTCGATGCCCGTGCGGACCGTCAGCTCGACGGTCAGCCCGGGCACGGGACGCCCAGCCGCATCGAGCACGCGCCCCGACACGCGGCCGTCGAAGAAAACTGCGACCTCGACCTCGGCGCAGGCATGCCGGTTCCGCAGCTCCAGAGTCTCGGGGAAGACACGCGAGTAGTAGCCGGCGCCCGGCTCGACCCGCACGGTGTACTTCCCTGGTTCGAGCCCCTCGAACGCGAAGCTCCCATCAGGTCCGGACACCGCCGGCCAGGAGAGGCCGTCGCGCTCCAGTACGACACGCACGCCGCCGGTCGGCTTCGACGACGGCCGTTGCCGTGGACTGAGCGAGTCCGATCGCACGAGGACGGTCCCGGATACCCGTGCCGGCGGAGCCGCCCCGGCGGCAGCCGTACGCGCGTAGTCGAGATCCGCCGATGCCCGTTCGAGCAGCCGGGTTCGCGAGCAGATGCCGGTGGACAGCTCGCGGTCGGTGTCGCGCGAAGCGTAGACGAGATAAGTCGCGCCCGTCTTGAACCGGAAGCCGCAGTCACCGCCGCCGCTCCCGGTCCAGACCACGACCTGCGGCGTGTCAACGCCGGTGAAGGCCTCGGCGACCGTGAACGTCACACGTCGCCGCCGGAATCCATCGAAGCCTGACACCGGTGCGACCTCGTCCACCCGGCCCGCGAACACGGCATCCGCCTGCCAGTACGCCTGACACGGAGGCCCGCTCGGCGCGCACGTGCACGCCTCGGCCGGACGTCCGCCGGCGAGCAGCGTCAGGGCGCAGGCCCACGCGAGGGCGGCGGGCACCGGGAACGTCGGGCGGCGGCTCTCAGATGGCGACACCACGGCGGCTGAAGAATTGGACACCGCGTTCACGTGCGCAGTGCCGTCACCGGGTCCACCCGGATAGCCCGAACCGCCGGGACCAGGCTGGCAACGGCTGCGACGGCGGTGAGGACGACCGCCACGACGGCAAAGGTCAGCGGATCCGTCGGGCTGACCCCCCAGACGAAGCGCTGCAGCATACCCGTCACACCGAGCGATGCGACGAAGCCAAGCGCCAGGCCGACGAGCGCGAGCCCGACGCCGGTCCGCACGACCGAGGCCAGGATGTCGCCCCGCGTGGCGCCCAGCGCGACGCGGATTCCGAGCTCGCGCGTCCGCTGTGCCACCGTGCAGGCCAGTACGCCGTAAATCCCCGCGGCCGCCAGTGCCAGGCCGATGCCCGCGAACAGGCCCACGAGCGTCGTCTGGAAGCGCTCGGTTGCCGCGGCCATGCTCTTCACGTCCTCCATGGTCCGGAACGCCGAGACGGGTTGCCGCGGATCCACCTGCCGGATAGCGGCCTCCACAGCGCGCGGGAGCGTCGGGTCGGCGGTGGCGGCGCGCACGACCCAGTTCACCGGAAAGTACGCATGCGTCGTCCTGAGCGCGGCGGCATGGGTCTGGCGGACCGGCACGTACATGACCGGCAGCGGCGGCGTCTTGAGCCCGCTCTCGGTGAGATCCCTCACGATCCCGACGATCTCGATCGAGCCGTCGGCATCGAAGACCCGGATGTGCCGGCCGATCGCACTGGTGCTCTTGAAGAACCGGCGTGCGAACTCCTCGCTCACGGCCGCTACGGCTGGCGCACCGGCGCCGTCGGCGTCGGTGAACCCGCGGCCCGCGACGATCGGGATCCGCATCGTCCGGAAATACTCCTCCGACACGTAGCGCCAATCGGTCAGCGCGTCCTGGATGTTCTCGGGGCCGTCGAGGGTATCGACGTTCAGGTTGAGCGCTCGATCAATCGGGAGGCCATTGGCCACCGCCGCCACCTCCACGCCGGGGATCCGTCGAATCCGCTCCAGGCTCTCGCTGTAGAAGCGGTTCAGGTCCGCGGGAGTCGAGTACCGCTCCCCCTGCATCGCCATGCGGGCCGTCAACACGCCGCGAGGGTCGAAGCCGGTGTCCACCGTGCGCAGGTTCACGAACGTCTGCAGGAGCAGCCCAGCGGCGACGAGCAGGATCGTGCTCAACGCCACCTCCGCCACGACGAGCCCCTGCCGCAGGAATCCCGCCCGCCGGCTGGAGGTCGCGCGCACGGCGTCCTCCTTGAACGCCTCGACGAGATCCCGCCGGGACAGGCTGAGTGCGGGTCCAAGCCCGAACAGCACGCCCGTCGCCGCCGCGAGCGCGAGCGAGGCAACCAGCACGACGCCGTCGAGACGCACCTCGTGGTTCGCAAGGAGGAATCCCGGCGGGCCGAGCGAGAGGAGGACGGGCAGCATCCAGTAGGCGACCGCCACACCCAGCAGCCCGCCAGCGATCGCCAGCAGCATGCTTTCGGTGAGCAGCTGCCGGACGAGGCGCGCGCGGCCCGCGCCGAGCGCGGCCCGGACCGCCAGCTCGCGGCTGCGGCCGGTCGCCCGCGCGAGGAGCAGGTTGGCGGTGTTTGCGCACGCGATCAGCAGGAGCAGCGCGACTGCACCGAGGAGCACGAGCAGCAGCGGCCGGATCGGGCGCGCGATGCTCTGCTGATACGGGATGAACCCGGACGGCTGCTCGTTCCGCAGGACTCGTCCGCCGTGCTGCTCGCGGAACGCCTCCCACACGCCAGCCGCTTCGGCGGACGCCTGCTGAACCGTGACGCCTGACTGGAGCCGTCCAACGACCGAATAGTTGAACCCGGCGCCCCGCCCCGTAGTCGACGGCCGGAGTGGCACCATCAGATCGAACGATCCCGTCGTCTTGAAGGACTCCGGCATGACGCCGATGACGGTGAACGTCCGATCCGCGAGCAGGAGCGTACGGCCGGGGACCGACGGGTCCTCTTTGAAGTGCCGACGCCACAGGCCATGGGAGAGGATGGCGACGTCCGGACCGCCCACCACATCGTGCTCGGCCGAGAAGCCCTGCCCGATGAAGGGGGTGACGCCGAACACCTCGAAATACTCCTTCGACACGGCGAATGCCGTCACGAACTCGGCCCCGTCGCCGCTCACGAGGTTGAAGGATCCGCCGCCGCTCGAAGCGGCAAGAGCCGTTACGCTCTCCAGGTCGTCGCGGAAGAAGAGATAACGTGAGCCGTCCTGTCCCGTACCAGGCCCTCCCGGCGAGTTCCGGACGAATTGCACCAGCCGCTCCGGATCGGGGTAGGGCAGCGGCCGCAGCAACACGCCATGGACCACGCTGAAGATGGCGGTGTTGGCGCCGATGCCGAGTGCCAGGGTGAGGAGGGCGGCACCCATGAACGCCGGCGCGCGGGCGAGCGTCCGGAAGCCATATCTGACGTCCTGGATCAAGGTTTCGATCATGAAAGCTCCGCGGGCGCCGGCATCGCGTCTCTGAACGGCACCACGCCCCCCATTCTAGCGAGGCTGCGCCTCGGACCATCGAGGCTCCGCCCACAGCCCGTGGGTGCAGGTATCCGAGCTGCCCCGACCCGAACCGTGGGACGACACCTCACGTATACGGAGCGTATGGAGCGTTTGCTTCGGGATCTCCGGTTCGGGTGGCGCCTGCTCTGGAAGGAGCGCGGGTTCACGCTCACGGCCGTGCTGACGCTCGCCGTCTGCATCGGAGCCAACACGACGATCTTCGCCGTCGTCAACTCCGTGCTGCTGAAGCCCCTGCCCGTGGCCGACCCGGATCAGCTGGTGCTCGTCTACAACAGCTATCCGCGCGCCGGGGTCATCCGGGCGTCGAACGGGGTCCCCGACTACTACGATCGCCTGCGCGAGGTGACCGTGTTCGAGGAGCAGGCGCTGTACAACACGCGGGGCGTGACGATCGGTCTCGAGGGGGATCCGCAGCGGATCCTGGCGATGGTGGCGCGGCCGTCGCTGCTGCGGCTCCTGCGCGCGCAGCCGAGCCATGGCCGGATCTTCAGCGAGGACGAGGGGGAGATGGGGAGTCAGCGGAAGGTAGTGCTGACCCATGGACTCTGGCGGCAGCTCTACGCGGGGCGCGCGGACGCCGTCGGATCGGAACTGCGCATCAACGGAGAGCCCCACGCGATCGTCGGGGTCCTGCCCGAGGGGTTCCACTTTCTCAACCCCGAGGTCCGGCTCTGGCTGCCCCTCGCGTTCAGCGCCGAAGAGAAGTCGGACGATTCCCGCCACAGCAACAACTGGTCGATGGTCGGACGGCTGAAGCCCGGGGCCACGATCGCGCAGGCGCAGCAGCAGCTCGACGCGCTGAACGCCCGAAACGACGAGCGCTTCCCTCACTTCCGGGAGATTCTGAAGAACGCCGGGTTTCACACCGTGGCCACCTCGCTGCAGGAGGACGTCGTGTCGGGGGTGCGGGGGACGCTCTACCTGCTCTGGGGCGGCGTCCTCTTCGTGCTCCTCATCGGCGTGGTGAACATCACGAACCTGGTCCTGGTCCGGTCGAGCACGCGGATGAAGGAGCTGGCGACACGCCACGCGCTCGGCGCGGCGCTCTGGCGCCTCACGAGCCAGTTGCTGACCGAGACCGTGCTGCTGACGGTCATCGGAGGCGTC
This sequence comes from Vicinamibacterales bacterium, assembly GCA_035620975.1. GTDB lineage: Bacteria > Acidobacteriota > Vicinamibacteria > Vicinamibacterales > 2-12-FULL-66-21 > DASPFV01. The sequence continues at coordinate 61,315 of DASPFV010000322.1, read as the reverse complement.
GCCGGGCTCGCGCTCGGCTACTGGGGGCTGTCGCTGCTGACCGGGCTGGGGCTCGATGTGCCGCGTGCCAGCGAAATTCGCATCGACGCCAGGGTGGTCGCGTTCACCGCCGCGCTCGCGCTGCTCGTCGGCCTGCTCGTCGGGCTGGTGCCCGTGCTGAACGTCCGGCACATGAACCTCAGCCAGGCATTCCGGGAAGAAGGCCGCAGCGGAACCAGCGGACGCGGCGCGCGGGCCGTCCGCCGGGTGCTCGTGGCGAGCCAGGTGGCGTTCGCGTTCATGCTGCTCGCGGGTGCGGGGTTGCTGCTGGCGAGCTTCCAGCACATCCTCGCGATCGACACCGGGTTTCAGCCCGAGCGCGTGCTGACAGCCCGCATCTCGCCTCCCGCGTCCCGCTACCCGGGCGATCCGGAGCTGCGCACGTTCACGGGCCGCCTGCTCGAGCGTGTGCGGGCGCTGCCCGGCGTGGAGCACGCAGGGGTCACTTCGAGCATTCCGTTCGGAGGTGACTACAGCGACAGCGTGATTCTGGCCGAGGGCTACCAGATGTCACCTGGCGAGTCGCTGATCTCGCCCTACATGATCAGGGTGACGCCCGGGTACTTCGAGGCGATGCGGGTGGCGCTGCGAGAGGGCCGGCTCTTCACCGACAGCGACACGGCCGAGGCGCCGCGGGTCGTGATCGTGGACGAGAAGCTCGCCCGCCGCTTCTGGGGCGCCGCCAGCCCGGTTGGCCGGCGGATGTACCAGCCGGGCAACGCGCAGGACCTGATCACTCCCGGCCCGAGCACACGGTGGTTTACGGTGATCGGCGTGGTCTCGGAGGTGCGGATCTCGGGCTTCGTCGCCACCGACGACCGCTACGGCGCCTATTACTTCCCGGCCGCACAGAACACGGTGCGCAACGTGGTGCTGACCGTCAGGACGTCCGGCGAGCCGGAGGCGATGGCGCCGCCAATCCGCCGCGAGCTGCAGGCGATCGATCCCGAGCTGCCGCTCTACAGCGTGATGAGCATGGAAGCGCGCATGGACCAGACCCTCGCCGACCGGCGGACGCCGATGGCACTGGCGGTCGTGTTCGCCGGGGTCGCGCTGTTCCTCGCCGCCGTCGGCATCTACGGCGTGCTCGCGTATCAGGTCTCGCAGCGATCGCGGGAGATAGGCATCCGGCTGGCGCTCGGGAGCGACGCGTCGGGGATCTTCCGGCTCGTACTCGGCGAAGGCCTGCTGCTGCTCGGAGCGGGGTTCGTCATCGGCCTCGCGGGCGCGTTCGCGCTGCGGCGCAGCCTCGAGACCCAGCTGTACGGAGTGGGAGGGATGGATCCGCTCGTGCTCGCCTCGGTCGCGGCGGTTCTGGCGACGGTGGCGCTCGGCGCGTGCTCCATCCCCGCGCGCCGCGCGTCGCGGATCGACCCCATCGCGGCGTTGAACCCGTGACGGCTTGCAGGGTTCAAGGTTCAAGGTGCGGTTCCGGCTTCCAGGTTCCGGGTTCCGTGTTCCGGGTTCTGCGGAGCCTGGAGGAACTGTGCGGTGCTTCGGGACTGGCGAGTTCGACTGATCTCGCCACTCGCGTTTGCACCCAGGCGCTGAACACTGAACCCCTGAACCGAGGAACCAGGAACGGAACCTGGAACCCGGAACATGGAACCTGGAACCGGAACCCGGAACCAGGCACTAGGCACCAGGAACCCGTCAGTCTCCGCGAGCCTGGATCTTCGCCCAGGTGTCCTTCAGGCTGACCGTGCGGTTGAAGACGAGGCGCTCCGGCGTCGAGTCCGGATCGACGCAGTAATACCCCAGGCGCTCGAACTGATACCGGGTGCCGGGCCCGGCCCCCGCCACGCTCGGCTCAATCCGGCAGTCGCGCAGCACGGCGAGGGAGTCCGGGTTCAGATCGGCGCGGAAGTCGCCGGCCGCGCCGGGCGTCGGGCTCCTGAACAGCCGATCGTACAACCTGACCTCGATCGTCAGCGCGTGCGCCCCCGAGACCCAGTGCAGGGTGGACTTGACCTTCCGGCCATCCGGCGCGTCCCCGCCGCGCGTGGCCGGATCGTAGGTACAGCGCAGCTCGGTGATCGTCCCCCCGGCGTCCTTCACCACCCGCGTGCACGTGATGAAGTACGCGCCACGCAGGCGCACTTCGCGCCCGGGCGCGAGCCGGAAGAACTTCTTCGGCGGGTCCTCCATGAAGTCGTCGCGCTCGATGTAGAGCACGCGCGAGAACGGGACGCGCCGCGTGCCCGCGCCGGCGTCTTCGGGATTGTTGACGACGTCGAACTCCTCTACCCGATCCTCCGGGTAGTTCTCGATCACGACCGTCAGCGGGTTCAGCACGCCCATCACGCGCGGCGCGCGCCGGTTCAGATCCTCGCGGACGGCGTGCTCCAGCAGCGTTACGTCCACCACGTTCTCGCGCTTGGCGACGCCGATCCGATCGCAGAAGGTACGGACGGCTTCCGGCGTGTACCCCCGTCGGCGCATGCCGACGATCGTGGGCATCCGCGGGTCGTCCCAGCCGGTGACATGCCCCTCCTCCACCAGATCGAGCAGCTTGCGCTTGCTCGTGACCGTGTAGGTCAGATTCAGCCGCGCGAACTCGATCTGCTGTGGCCTGGACGGTACGGGCAGGTTCTCCACCAGCCAGTCGTACAGCGGCCGGTGATCCTCGAACTCGAGCGTGCAGAGCGAGTGCGTGATGCGCTCGATGGCATCCGACGGCGGATGCGCGAAGTCGTACATCGGGTAGATGCACCAGGCATCCCCGGTCCTGTGGTGGTGCGCCCGGCGGATTCGATACAGGACCGGGTCGCGCATGTTCAAGTTCGGCGACCCCATGTCGATCTTCGCCCGCAGCACGTGAGCGCCGTCCTCGAACTCGCCGGCGCGCATGCGCGCGAAGAGGTCCAGGTTCTCGTCCACCGTCCTCGTTCGATAGGGGCTCTCGCGGCCGGGCTGCGTGAGCGTGCCCCGGTACTCGCGCATCTCCTCCGAAGTCAGGCTGTCCACGTACGCCAGACCGCGCCGGATGAGATGCACGGCGTAGCCGTACAGCGTCTCGAAGTAGTCCGAGGCGTAATAGAGGCGGTCGTCCCAGTCGAACCCGAGCCACCGGACGTCCGCCTCAATCGAATCGGCGTACTCGACGTCCTCCGTCGTGGGGTTCGTGTCGTCGAAGCGCAGGTTGCACGTGCCGCCGAACTCAGCGGCGACGCCGAAGTTGAGGCAGATCGACTTGGCGTGCCCGATGTGGAGGTAGCCGTTGGGCTCGGGGGGAAACCGCGTCGCCACACGGCCGCCGTGCTTCCCCGCCCGCACGTCCTCGTTGATGATGGTCCGGATGAAATCGCCGGACGCGTCGTCGCTGCGCACCGGCACGGAAGCGGGCTCGTCCATGATTGGCAATCCTCTATTATATGCCGCCATTCTCGAGACCCGCGGCGGGTACCATGGCCGTCGCGAAGGAGGCACGATGATCCGCAACCGTAACCGGATGCTTTTTCCACTCGTTCTGCTGGCGTGCGGCGGTCTGGCCGGGTCCCTGACCGCGCCGCCCGTGCTCACGGCGCAGCAGCCGGACGTGCTGCCCGCGCTGCTCGCCGAGGTCAGAGGCCTGCGCGCGGCGATGGAGCAGCTCGCGGCGGCGGGGCCCCGGATCCAGCTCGCGATGGGCCGCCTTCAGCTCCAGGAGCAACGCGTCAACACGCTGGTGCGGCGGCTGGAGGGCGTTCGCGCCGAGCTGCGAAGCACCGGACACCAGCTGAACGAAGCGAACCAGCAGCAGGCCGCCCTCGAGCGCGCGATGCGCGAGCCGAACCCCCCGGAACGCCAGACGCAGCTCGAGTGGGAGCTTGCGGCCCTCAAGACCGGCCTGGCCCGACTGACCAGCGAGTATCAGCGGCTCACGGGCGACGAAGCGGCGACCGCTCAGGAGATCTCCGCGGAGCAGTCCCGGTGGACCGAGATCAATGGCCGCCTCGAGGAGCTGGACAGGGCCCTCTCGGGACCGCCCAGGCGCTGACGAGAGACCGTACTCGCCTCGCGTGTAGAGCGAACTGCTTCCCGCCGATAACAGCAGCAGATGTTCTACTTCTTCCAGCGCGGGCCCGACTTCCTGCAGTGCGAGATCCGGGGAGACGACGCCACGGGGTACGAAATCGTCATCAACGAACCCCGGCGCCCGGAGCGGCGCGAGTCGTTCCCGACGTCGGACGCCGCCTACGCCCGCTGGCTCCAGCTCCAGGAATCCCTGGTATCGCAGGGCTGGTGGGGCCCGCACGGCCGCGACTGAATCCAGGGACCTGCGGCGACGCCGGATACGGCGCTCGACCTCGTGTCTCCTTCCGGCGCACCCCGGCAGCACGTCGTCGTAACCACCTCGGTCCTCGGGCCTTCTGCCTTCATCGCCCTGCCCATCGGCGAACACCGCCCGGCGCGCAGTTTTGGGCTGTTCCGCGCGTCTCACCCCCGGAATCCGCGCGTACCTTGTGCCATTTCAGTGCATGACGTCGTACCGAAGGCTGGGCCCTGCCAGACGCCACCGCCTGGAACCGCCACGTTTTCAGCTCTTTAGCCGCCTCGATCGGCCGCACGGCGTAACGGCGTCCTTCTTGCCATCGGAGGACCGGCGCGAGGCGCGCTTCCACTCTCATACGGGCACGCTCCGGGGTGTCATGATGGCCAAGCCCAAACTCGGTCGCGTCGAAGAGGTGAACAAGGAACTCTGGCTGCTGCTGTCGGTGTTCGCCATCTGCCTGTTGCTGAACCTCGTCGTCGATGCGCAGCGGATGGTGCTCAGCTTCTACACCCTGCCGACGCTCGGCTCGGCCTATCTGTACGGACGCCGGCACGCGACGCTCACGGCGCTCGCCAGCGTTCTGCTCGTGGTGCTGATGACCTGGTACAACCCCGTGCTGTTCGCCGCCTCGGCCAGCGTCGCCGTGTCGGCGGGGCACTGGCTCGACATCGTCGTCTGGGGCGGCGTGCTGGTGATCACCGGATACTCGATGGGGACGCTCTACGAGCACCGCTCCGAGCAGCTGGCAGAGCTGCGCGAGACCTACCACGGCGTGCTGATGATCCTGCGGCACTTCATCGCGAAGGACCCGTACACCGAGAATCACTCCTACCGGGTGTCGGTCTACGCGGCGACCATTGCGATGGCCCTCGACCTGCCGACGGAGCGTGTCGAGGACGTGCGCGCGGCGGCGCTCCTGCACGACATCGGGAAGCTCGACGTGAGCCGCGACCTGCTGTACAAGGCCGCGCGCCTGACGAAGGAGGAGTTCGAGCAGATGCAGCAGCACGTCAGCAAGGGCGTCGCGATGCTCGAGCCGGTAGGTGGATCGCTCCGGCGCGTGATCCCGATCGTGCTGGCGCACCACGACAAGTTCGACGGCTCCGGCTATCACCCCAACAGGGGGAACGAAATCCCGCTCGAAGCCCGCATCATCTCCGTCGCCGACGTCTACGATTCGCTCACGAGCGACCGCCCCTATCGCAAGGCCATGTCCACGTTCGAGGCCAAGGAGATCATCGTCAAGGGCGCCGGAACGGACTTCGATCCCGAGGTCGTGACCGCCTTCGTGGAAGCCTTCCGCAAGGGCGGGCTGGAGGTCCCTGCCGTGGTCGTCTGACCACGGAAGAACACGGAAGCACAGAACCATGAGCCTCATCGAGATTGCGACGCCGGACGAAGCGGCAGCCATTGCGGTCCCGTACTCGGTGCGGCTCGCAGCGCGACGCAACCTCCTGGCGAAGGCTCACGCGTCGGAGGCCGTCCAGCAGGCGGCGCGCCGGGAGGAGCGGCGCGCCTACGAGCGAAGGGCCGCACGGGACCTTCACTGGCTGCGGAGCGCACGTTTCACGCCTGGCCGCGGCGTCTCGCTGGTGGATCTTTCCGAGGGGGGCGCACTCCTCGACGTCGACATGCCTCTCAAGCCGGGCGCCAGGCTGGTGCTCGAACTCGAAGGCGACGGCGGGCGGCTGAACGTGCTCCTGTCGGTGCTGCGATCCCACGTGGCGCATCTGCGCGGCGAGGTGATGATCTACCGCGGCGCCTGCGAGTTCCAGTCGCCGGTGGACCTTGCCACGCTCGTCAGACCCCTGCTTCCAGTGGAACCGGCCAGCGAAGGGCCCGGCGACGATACAGCGACCCCGGAGGAGGCCACCTCGGGCCTCGAAGCCGCTCCGCATGTTCCAGCCGTCGCGTCGGCCGGCTGGCAGAAGATCGTCGTCAGATACCGCGACGGCAGGCTGCTCAAGGGCTACACGCAGGACTTTCATCCCTCACGCGGACACTTCTCGCTCTGGCCTGGTCTCGCGGCGTCACGGAACCAGCGGGTGATCGTCCCGTTCTCGCGGCTCAAGGCCGTGTTCTTCGTCCGCGACTTCGCCGGCAACCACCGCCACGTCGAGAGCGTGACAGCGACTGCGCCTGCAACGGCCGGCCGCCCCGTAGAGGTCACGTTCGTCGACGACGAGGTGGTGCGCGGCACGACGCTCAGCTACCGTCCCGACGGAACGGGGTTCTTCGTCAGCCCGGCCGATTCCTCGTCGAACAACCAGCGCATCTTCGTCGTCCAGGCGGCGCTGCGTCAGGTTCGGTTTCCCTGACCGGGATCTGCCAGGAAGGATCCCTCAGGTCGAGGCGGCAACTCTCTGTCCGAACCGAAGGTGGTGCGGAGCCTGCTGGAAGTCTCTCGATCAGTGACCTTTTCCTAAAGCTACAGCCGAGCCGTGCCGATACGGCAGACGTATCGCCAGCGATCGTCGTGGTGTGCGGCGCCCGCGCCGCAAAATCTTCGGCGATCCCACGATCTGAACAGTTGCGACCGTGGTCTTACTCGCGATACTGTTCGCGTCGAGATTCTGAAGGGCCAGCTGCGACCCTCGGTGCGCCGGGGGTGGCCAGTTCAGAGGGGCTTGCCGGAGCCGGGCGCCTTCGTCGGAGCAGTCGGACGACGTAGCGAACGCGGCGGCCGAGGCAGTTCGGTCAGGTTGGCGACGGATCTGCAATCCGACGCGGAGACTGGGCGGCGCTCCGTCGGAAGGCGCCGCACTGCGGAGGCCCGTCCTTCGGCACCAGGCTTGCGTCAGCCCCGTGTCCCTGAGGAACTCGCGATGGCTTCGAGAGTGCTGATTGTCGACGACGACAAGACGACAAGGGCGGGCCTCGCCGAGTTGCTCGAGAGCGCCGGCTACGAGCCGCATCCCGTCGGCACCTTCGAAGAGGCGATGCGCATCCTGCGCACGTCGCCGCCCGACCTCCTCATCGCCGACGTCAGGCTGGGCCCCTTCAACGGCCTGCAGCTGCTGATCAGCAGTCCGAAGCCGGTCCCGGCCATCATCATCACCGGCTTCGCGGATCCCGTGCTCGAGTCCGATGCGCGCCGGCGAGGCGCGGAGTATGTATTGAAGCCCGTCAGCCCGGCCCGGCTGCTTCAGCTGGTCGAGCAGAAGATCGCGGGCCATCCCGGCTTCACCGTCCCCCGCCGCTGGGAACGAAAGCAGGTAGTTGGCGGCCTGCCGGCCAACGTGGGGGATGAACCGGCCCGCATCCTCGACGTGAGCTACGGCGGCGTCCGCTTCGAGATGCATCGCACGCCCGATCGTACGTTTCCCTCCTCGTTCAGCATCACGCTGCCGACAGCACAGCTGTCCGTGCAGGCAGACCTCGTGTGGAAGAGTCTCGTCGGGGAACAGACGTGGCTCTGCGGCGCCGCGCTCTCGCAGGAGAACCCGTCGGCCCCACAGTGGTACGGGCTCGTCGACGCCATCTCCTGACGCTCCCCCCGCCGACCACTGATGCGTCCGCCGTCTCTGCACTGATCGCGGGTCGCGTCACATCGACGCCAGCGCCCGCACACCGCTTCTCATGCCGAACCAGCAGGTCAGCGCGCAGAGACTGGTCGCGGCACCGAAGCACGCGGCCATCAGCACGTGCTGTGCCCAGGGCACGGTCATCCCGTGGGCGGAGTACCACAGATAGCGTGACGCGGGCCAGCCGGCGAGACCGATGACCACCAGCACGACGGATACCGCCAGGATCATGAACATGATCCCGCCGTACGACCCTGCCACCTGGGTCGCGTTGTCCGCGTCGAACCGCGGATAGCGCGCACCGAGACCCGTTGCGAGGCCGACGAGCGCAAAACCCAGACCGAAGACCGCCCCGGCCGCGACGAGCTTCAGGACCGGATCGACGCCAAGCACCTCGTTCGCAGCGATCGTCAACCCCTCCGTGAGGAGCAGGACCGGAACCAGCCCGACCCAGAATTTGGACCACAGGAAATCGCGCATCGAGACCGGCGAGGCTCGGATTATCCAGAAGGCCGCGCCTTCCGACGAGACGGCCGGGAAGACGAACCGGACTGCGATGGTCGCCATGACGAGGCCGCCCATGCCCAGGTTCACGAGGGCATAGACGCCCTTGACCACGTCCGTCACGTACGGGATCCGATCGAGGTCCAGCACGCTGAAGTTGTAGAGATAGACGAGGACGAGAGCGAACAGCAGCAGCAACTGCGACCACTGGCTGACGTCCCGCATGAACACCTTCACGTCCTTCACGAGGAGGTGACGCCGCGGCGGCGACACGGGCAGCGCCCGCGCGCCGCGGTCGAGGAAGCGGAGCTTCGTGAACCGCGCCTTGCGCGCCTCCTGCGCCCGGCTGAACCCGGCGAAGTGCCAGCGTTCGTTGGCCGCACGCAGAACGATCGTCAGGCCGAACGCGGTGGTCCACAGGGCCGCCGTGTGCAGCAGATCGGACCGGCCCTGCAGCCCCGCGAACAGCGCCTCCCCGGCCCAGGACGAGGGCAGCAGCGGCGTCAGCGGCGTCTGCAGGGTCGCGAAGAAATCCGTGACGTCCGGAAGCGATTCCACCTGGATCAGCCGCTCCGGCCGTACGACCGGAGCAGGAACACGAGGCCGGCGGCGAAGAGCAGGCCCATCAGCATCAGAATGTCGCGCGCTCTCCGTGCCGGGAACACGTTCACCAGCACGAGCGTGACGGCCGACCCGATTGCGACCGGAATCACGACGAACGGCGCCAGCGTGGTCACCGCGGCCAGATAGAACGACGCAGGTGCGCAGCGCGCCAGCCCCGCCCCGATCAGTACCGGCAGCACGAACACGACCACCATCCAGGACGAGTGGAGAAGGGTACGGCCGAACCGTGCATAGAACAGCCGGCGCGGGGCCAGGGGCGCCGCCAGCAGGAGCCGGAGATCCTCCGCCAGGAAGAACGTCGAGAGCGCGGTGACGAGGCCGCTGAAGGCGAGAAACGAGAGGAACACCAGGAACAGCCAGGAGAGGCCCAGCCGTACCAGGTAGTCGCCAAGCTCCGCATACTGTGCGAGCTGCCAGTTCAACCAGAAGGAGCCGGCGAAGATCGCCAGGCACACCCCCGCGCCCACGGCGGCGAATACCCCTGCGCGGAGCAGGTCCCCCCGGTCGCGCCGGCGGGTGCGGTTGCGCGAGGCCCAGAGCGCCGGCAGCAGGAGGTGGACGAACGTCGGGCCGGCTGTTTCAGACCTCATCGATCTCCTGCAGCCCGCTGCCGCCCGTCAGCTTGAGGAAGACCGGCGTGAGCTGCGCGTCGCGGCTCCCGGCGATCTCCCGCAGCTCCGGAACCGTACCGTGCGCGATGATCCGCCCTTTGAGGATGATGCTGATCCGGTCGCACATCTCCTCGGCCACTTCGAGCGTATGGGTGCTCATGAGAATAGCCACGCCGCGCCCGCTCATGCGCCGGAACACCTCCTTGATCAGACGCGCGCCCCGCGGATCGAGGCCGACCATCGGCTCATCCACGAGCACCGCCTGCGGCCGGTGCATGAAGGCGGCGCCCATGACGAGGCGCTGCTTCATCCCGTGCGAAAAGCTCTCGACGAGCTCGTGCTCCCACCGGCCCAGCTCGAAGAGGTCCAGCATCTCGCGAAGCCGATCGTCGACTGCCCAGCCCTCCATCCCGTACAGGCCGCCGTGAAAGCGGAGGAACTCGCCCGCGGTGAGCTTCTCGTAGATGAAGGGTCTGTCGGGGATGAAGCCCAACGAGGCCTTGGCCCGCTCCGGCTCCAACGCGAGATCGTGGCCGTTGACGAGAATGCGCCCTGACGTGGGCTGCAGCAGGCCGGCAATCATTCGGATCGTCGTGGTCTTGCCTGCGCCGTTGGGCCCGAGGAATCCGTGGATCTGGCCAGGCTCGACCGACAGGGAAACCCCGTCCACCGCCGTGAAGCTCCCGAACCGTTTGACCAGGTCGTGAACGGCGATCAACGACCCCTCCGGCCGAACAGAAACGACCAGCAGCTGCCCCGCTCCTCACCGACCGTCGCGAGCGGCGGGAGCTCGCCCGCCAGAAGGGGGACGCCCGGTGCAGCCGTGCCGGGCGCGAGCTCGACGTCCAGGACAGCAATCTGCAGTCGTCCGATGAGCGGCAGAATCGCGCTCTGACGGTCGAGGCCTCCGCGCGCCAGCCGGAGATGCGTGCCATCCGCCGGGAACTGGTTGAGTGTGGGATCCACCGGGAGCCACAGTCCCCGCCTCGCGGTCTCCGCCAGGTACACCTCCGGCCAGGCGTGATAGTAGAAGGCACCCCGCACGAACGTCAGCCCGACGGCGACGCGGGCCGGGATGCCCGCCGCACGGGCCATGGCTACGTACAGCGCCGTATGCTCGTTGCAGTCGCCGATCTTCGTCCTGAGCACTTCGCGGGCGGATGGCAGGCTCACGGTCGGCTTCTTCTCGAGCAGCCCGTTGACGTGGCGGACGAGCCGCTCGGCGCGAGCGCGGGCGTCGGGCGCATCCGCCACCGCGCGCTCGGCCTCGCGGCGGATCTCGGGATCGTCGCTCTCGATGAACGGCTCGGGCGCAACATAGCGTGACGCAGACGCATCGGCGGGTGACGCGCGGAGCAGACGCGGGTCCTGCAGCTCGACGATGCTGCCCGCGACCGACTGGCCGGCACCCTGCAGATCGGGATGCGAGAGATCCGCGCCATCCACGCGCAGCCGGAGCCGCCGCACGTCCCGCGGATCGTCGATTCGCCCCTGCATCCGCGGAACCACGGCCGAGGCCTGGAGCAGATCGACCTGTACGTCGTACGGCACGGCCAGCCGCATGGCCTGTCGTGGCGTCTCGCGCACGGTCATCAGGCCCATCGGGCTTTCTTCGCGCACGACCTCGCCCGTATCCGTGAACCACGACGTGGTGCGGAGTCCACCGAACTCCATGTCCACCCTGAAGGCGGGGACGGCTGCCGAACCGGCGCGGACGACTTCGCGCCTGCCCACCGACACCACCACGGGTGCGTTCCGCAGCGTGGCCGGATCGAAAACGGTCCACCGACGCGTGACGCCGGGCCGCAACCCCTCGGCCGCGAGCCGGCGTGGCACGCTCTGCATGAGCACCGGCCGCTCGGCGACCGTCACATCCTGGGTGCGCGTCTGCCCGGACGTCGAGATCGACAGGCGCAGGCGCGAACCATCCACCACGCCACGGACTTCGAGAGGCCCGGTGCCCGGATCGAGCGAGAAGTCGAACTCACGCAGCGCGAACGCCCGATCGACCCTGGCCCGCGTCCGGATGATCGCGGCCGTCGTCGCCCCTAGCAGGGACATCTGCAGCCGCCCCTCTTCCTGCAGTTCGAACCCGTCGCCCTCGACGACCGCCTGGCTGACCGTGAAGCCGATCTTCTCCCCGCGGTAGTAGACGCCTCGCCATTGCGCGGCCGATCCGTAGCGGGCGAGATCGGTCGCGAGGTTCGCGGCAGCGGGCTCGCCGCACGACCGGTTCACGAGGGCCGACATCGTCACGCCCCACGCAACGAGCACGATCGCGGAGAGCGGCCGGGTGACGGCGCGTGGCAGAGGCCTCAGCAGCCTCCAGCGTGCAGCGCTCCGGTTCAGCCCGGGGCCTGGCGTCGGATTGTCGTACCGAGGCGGGTCAATCATGACGGAGGGCGGTGAGCGGGCTCACGCGCAGGGCCCGCCAGGCCGGAAGCACGGCCGAGGCCGAGACGACGCCGGCCAGCAGCGCCGTCGATCCGGCGACGGTCGTGAGATCCACGCCCGGGAGGAACGCCATCGAGCGCACGATGCGCAACAGGACGAACGCGCTCAGCACGCCGGCCGACGCGCCGCCTGCCGCCACCGCGAGCGCCCTGGTCGAGACGAGGCGGACGATGTCGGCCGGCGGCGCTCCGAGCGCCATCCGCACACCGATTTCGCGCGTGCGCCGGCGGACGGCGTCGCTGGTGATCCCGAACACGCCCAGGATCGTCAGGCAGAGCGCGCTCGCCCCGCAGGCCACCACCAGCAGTGCGGCAATCCGCTCCTCCATCAACGCGCTGGCCACGTGCGACTCGAACGACACCACGCGCCGCACCTCGCCCCCTTCGAGGTGAGCGAGAGCACGGCCCAGCTCGGGCAGATGGGGAGTGATGTCACCACCCGCCCGTACGATCAGGTGAACGACGGGCGTGTAGCCCCGGCTCATCGGATAGAAGACCATCGGTTCGGGCGACCCCTGCAGCGCGCGATAGATCTCGTTGCGGATCACTCCCACGACTTCGACCGTCCTGTCCTGGTCGTCGTGCAGCTCGGTCCCGGCGGCCGCGCGCGCGAGGTATCGCAGGGCGAAGGCTTCGTTGACCACCACACTCCGCGAATCGGACCGATCGTCGATCGGCAGCAGCGCGCGCCCCTGGACCACGGGTATGCTGAGCGCGCGCAGGTAGTCGATCGACACGTAATTGACGCCCGCCTCCAGGCTCTCCGCGGTGGCAGGGCTGCCGTGTACCACGCGGAAGGACCGACGAGCCGGGCGGGACAGCGGCGGCGTGAACGCCATGGCCACCCGATCCACGCCGGGAAGCCCCGACAGGCGGCGGGCGGCTTCCCTCTGATACGCCGCGCCGGCGACCGCGTTCTCGAAATGGCCGCTGCTCTTCACCGTCACCACCGCAGCGCGCTCAGGCAGGAAGACGTAGTCGGCCTTCGCCGCATCCGCCAGCCCTCCGACGAGCAGCGCGGACCCGACGAGCAGCACCGTTGACAGCGTCACCTGCGCACCGAGCACGACGTCACGGAGCCGGCGTCCTGCCGCGTCCCCCGCCGCGCCATCGTCCACCCGCAGAGCGCCGGGCAACGAGAACCGGGTGGCGCCGAGTGCCGGAATCAACCCGACGGCCGCGCCAGCCACGGTGCCGGCCATCAGCAGCCACACACCGGTCGCGGCATCGGGGCGCAGGTCGAGCAGCGCATGATCCTCCGGCGACAGCCACAGGTTGAGCGTTCCTGCCAGCCAGAACGACACGAAGACCCCGAGGCCGGTACCGGCGGCAGCCAGCAGCACGCACTCGAGGAGAACGACGCGGGCAAGACGGGCCCGGTCCGCGCCGAGCGCCAGCTTGAGCGCGAACTCGCGGCGCCGCGCAAGGGCGCGAGCGAGCAGGAGCGAACCCGCGTTGGCGCACCCGCTCAGCAGCGCGAGGGCTGTGGCCCACAGCAGCAGGGTCCCGACGAAGGCGGCCTGGGGCCGTGCCGCCGCTTCCAGCCGCGAGTACCGGACCGCGGTGAACCGTCGCGGCTCGTCCGGGGTGCTCTGCGTCCCGCGGTTGGTTTCGGGATGTCTGTCGGACAGCGTGCCGGCCAGGCGCTGCAGATGCGGCTGCGCCGCTATCAGCGACGTGGTCGGGCGCAGCCGGGCCACGACCGACAGCGTGCGATCGCCGCGGCTGTCTCGGCCCTCATGCGGGAACCGGACCCAGACGTCCTGGTTCTGGCCGACGTGCAGGCCTGCAAACCGCGGCGGCGCCACGCCGATGATTCGGTAGTCCTCCGACTGAATCGTCAGACTCGTACCGACGATGTCGGCGGGTGTTCCACCAGCCTGCCAGAGCTCGTAACTGAGGACGGCCTCACGGGAATCCGGAGCCTCACCGGCCGTGAAGGTGAGCGTCCCGAGGCTCGGGCGGAGGCCAAGGACGTCGAAGAAATCGTCGGAGACCGAAGCCGGGCGGCCCGATGTGAAGTGCCCGGCGACTCGCAGGCTGACTGCGGGGTGCGTCGCGTAAGCGACCACACCGCTGAACACGTCGCCCAACGTCCGCAGATCAGCGACGTCGGCGTACGAGGAAGGGCCGAAGGTGGAGCCGTTGTGGCGGCTCGTGTACACGTCGGCGAGAGTGGACGGGTCGAGCACCCCGGAGGGAGCCCTGAACAGGAGGGCGTGAGCCGCGGAGTACAGCGCAACGCTCGCGCCCACGCCGAGCGCGAGCGTGAGCACCAGCGTACAGGTCAGACGCCTGGCATGTGCGAGGCCGCGGATCGCGTACCGGACGTCGGTCCGCATGCCGGATATTCTGCCCCAGCTTCATCGGAAACGCCTCTCGCCGGAGAGAGGCGCCCGTGCCCGCGTGACCTCGCGAGCTCGAGGGAACTGATCCCCTGATCGGCGCGGTCGTCATCGCGGTTGCGCACCCGAGCCATCACGGCGCAGATGCGCGGCTCCAGCCCCCAATCCAGGCACCTTCGCTTACTGGCGCGCCGCACGGTCACCAATGGCCCACAAGAAGGACGAGGTCCGCATGAACAGCTGTCCTTCCGAGATCGCCACGGTGCTGAGGCAGTAGGGTGAGCAGTCGTCGAGCAGCCGATTCGACGACAGGATCTCGAAGTGTGGTCCCGCCTTGAAAACGGTCGTGAGCCCTTCCTCTTCCGTCGTGACGTAGATCTTGCCGTCCGCCAGGATCGGCGAGGCGCTGTAAGTGCCGGGCGGCAGGCGCACCGGACCGTAGACCGTCGCGCCCGTCTTGACGTCGAGCGCAAAGACGACCCCTCCGTCGCGGACGACGTAGAGCAGCTTGCCGTCGCTCACCGGCGTGGGGACGTCCGGTCCCTGCGCGAAGGTCCAGGCGACGTGAGTCGCCGCGACGTCCCCGCTGCCCCCGGGTCGCATGGCCACGAGCGGGTTGTTGCGGGTCGGCGCGATGATCAGGCTGTCGACGACCGTCGGCGACGCGATGATCCGGTAAGCCCCGCCTCTCTGCGGGTTGAGCACGTCGGCGCGCCAGTACTCCTTGCCGGTTGCGGGATCGTGACCTGACACGACGTCGCCGCCCGTGATAATCAGCTCCGCACGGCCGTTCGCTTCAACCCAGGCCGGCGTCGTGTACGAGTCCGGCGATTCGTGGACGGCTGGTGTGGGTCGCTCGACCCGCCACACCGTCTTGCCCGTCATCTTGTCGATCTTGAGGACGTACGACGGGTCGTCGGTCTTCATCCCATGAAGGACCTGGACGTAGAGCGCGTCGCCCTGCAGGAGCGGCGAGGAAGCGTAACCCCAGTTGAGGCCGAACCTGCCGTAGTCGGCCTGGATGTCGCGCGCCCAGATCTCCCTGCCGTCGAAGTCGAACGCCTTGAGGATGCCGAGTCCGGTCATCACCCAGACGTGCCGGCCGTCCGTCACCGGCGAGGGCGACGACATGTTCTGCTTGCGCTCCATGTGATTGGAGTCGACGATTTGCCGCTTCCACAGCACCGACTGCTTGACCTTGTCGACGGCCCACAGCTCGATCACGCCGGTGTTGGCGGCCGTGGCCACGTTGAGGAAGATCCTGTCCCCCCAGATGATGGGGGTCGAGCCGCTGTAGGCGGGCAGGGAGAGCTTCCACGCTACGTTCTTGGTGACGATATTGTCGCACTTCACCGGGACGAGAGGGCGGCCTTCCCTCCCGCCGCGGCCGCCGCGGCCCCGTCCCCGGGGCGGCTGTGCGGCGGCGTTTGCCTCTTCGTCGGCCGAAGGTCCGCGTCTCTCGTCGGGACCGGTCGGCGTGTCCGCGCACTCGGCGCTCCACGACACGGGCAGTCCGGTCTCGCTGCTGACGCCGTTGCGATCCGGTCCTCGCCAGTGCGGCCAGTGCTCCGCGAGGGCGACGGTCGCGCCGAAGTAGCAGGCGAGGAGAAGCGCGGGCGCAGTGTTTCGCATCTGACGTGACTCCTGGGAGACTACGGTCGGGCTAATCGACCGGATCGAGGCGCCGAAAGGCGATTATAGGGGTATTCAGGTCACGGCCGCGGACGTGGTCGAGCGATCTGATTCGCAGGTCCACATGCACGCGGCGAAGAAGATATCGCTCGGTTGGTTCGAGGCGGGAAGTTTCACGGTGAAGGGCCAATCTTGTGATTCGTCCGACTCTGAGGTATGTAACCAGCCTCATGTGGCGCCTTCTCTGCCGGGCCGCACTCCTCGTGGCGCTCCTGCCGGTCCCGGCTGCGCCGGGTGGCCAGACCCGGGCCGGCGACGCCGTCATCCTCGTTACCCTCGACGGCGCGCGGATCGAGGAGATCTTCGGCGGCCTCGACGAGGCCATCCTCCGGTCGACCCTGCGGACGAACCAGCGCGTCGAAGAGCAGCCGGTCTACGGGCGGTTCTCGGCGGCGACGCCGGAAG
The DNA here is from genome assembly GCA_035620975.1 of Vicinamibacterales bacterium. GTDB lineage: Bacteria > Acidobacteriota > Vicinamibacteria > Vicinamibacterales > 2-12-FULL-66-21 > DASPFV01. The sequence goes on along the minus strand of DASPFV010000322.1, from coordinate 44,863 downwards.
AGCGCCGTGCCCGGCTGATGCCGTTCTTCTGGGAGACCCTCATGGCACGGCACGGATCGATTGCCGGGAACCACGCCGTCGGCAGCCGGGTGTCACTCACGAACACGCACCGGTTCTCCTATCCCGGCTACTCCGAGATCCTTCTGGGCGAGGCGCACGACGATCGCATCAAGAGCAACGACGCCATCCGGAATCCGTTTCCGACGGTGCTCGAGGAGCTCCGGACGAGGCTCGAGCTGACCCGCGCCGGCGTCGGCGTGTTCGCGTCCTGGAGCGTGTTCAGCGCCATCGTGGAGCACACCGCAGGCTCGCTGACGGTGAACGCCGGCTATGAGCCGTTCGAGTCCTCCGATCCCGGCGTCGCGCGCCTGAACGATCTGCAGCGGCAGACGCAGACGCCGTGGGATTCGGTGCGGCACGATGCGTACACGTTCCGCTTCGCCATGGCGCACCTCGAGCAGGCGCGGCCCAGAGTCATGTATCTGGCGTTCGGGGAAACGGACGACTGGGCCCACGACGGACGCTACGATCGCGTGCTCGAGGCGTACCGGAGGACCGACGCCTATCTCAAAGAGCTGTGGACCTGGCTCCAGGGACAGCCCGACTACCGCGGCCGGACGCACATCCTGATCACGACCGACCACGGGCGGGGACGGACGCCCGAGACGTGGCGCAGCCACGGCGCGAAGGTCGAAGGGGCGCAGGACGTCTGGATTGCGCTGATCTCGCCGCGGATGCCCCGCCGCGGGGAGTGGCGCGACCATTCGCCGCTCCAGACGAACCAGGTGGCAGCGACGCTCGCCGGATGGGTCGGCGTCGACTGGACGACACTCCGTCCGGGGGCAGGCGCGCCAATCCAATGAGGTATGCCATGCGCTGGGCTCCGATGACCGCGCTTCCGCTCGTCGTCACGGCCCTGTCCGGATCGCAGTGGCCGGCGCCGCGACCTGCCGCGCCGCTCGCCGGCGCCTCGGTCTCGACCCAGGCCGGCGCGCACCTGGTTGTCTCGTTCGAGGTCCAGGAAGGGCGGGGTCGCGTGCCCGACGCCACGGCCGCGCTGCTCCAGACCAACGGGCGCGAGCGTCAGCACGTGATCGTGACGCCTGGCGTGGGACGTCCGCGATACCAGGCGCTCGTGGGCCCACTCGATGCCGGGACGCACGACCTGGAGCTCCAGCCCTCGCCGCACTGGATGTGGCCCGCGGGGTTCGGCGTCGCGGACTTCAGCGTCACCGTCGTGGCGGCCGGCGACCCGTTCGCGTCGGTCCTTGCGCATGCGCCCGTGCTCGGTATCCGCGCCGACACGGTTGGATCGGCGAGCGATCTCCCGCTCCTGATGTACGTGGAGGACGAACGGAGCAGCGGGACTGGCTGGCTGCGCTACAGCGTCATCTTCAGCAACGAGGATGGTGGCACGCCGCCGCGCGCCCTGATGGCACGCTGGGGCCGGACTACCGACATCGAGCTCGCGTACGAGGCCGAGTGGCGCGATGGGAAGATGGTGCAGGACCGGATTCAGGCTCCGAACCACCGCATGCTGGCGTTCAACGGCCAGCGCCTCGGCCAGCATCCGTTCCTGCTCGTCGCGACGCTCAACAACATGTTCATGGACCGCGGGGCCAGCGTGGCCGTCACGCGGCCTGTGCCGGTGCCGGTGGCGCTCGGCGAGGCCACACGCGAGTCCGTGATGGACTCCAGTCCCTGGATGTACCGCGTCATGGCCCGGGAGCTCTCAGCGGAGGGCCGGACAGGCACGGAAGTGGAGGATCCGCGGGAGTTCCTCTACGTGGAGGCCGACCTTGATCTGAAGCACGCGGCCGTAGCGGCAGAGGCCCTTGCCGGCGGCCGCTGGCAGGACTCCAGCCGGGGCGAGCCGGATCTCGCCGTAGCCCGGGACGGCTGGGTGCGCATCGCCGTCCCCTCGGCGTCGGCCGCCAGCGCGCTGCGATGGCGTTGCGAGCCGCACGTGAACCCGAAAGCCGACACACGCTCCGGCGCCTCGTCGTGCCGGATCCGCCCCACCCGCGCGTTCGCGCTGCAGCCGGACTACACGCCGGGGCCCAATCGCCTCGAGCCGATTGAGCTGTTGCTATCGCCCGGCACGGGCGAAGCACTCCCTCTGCGCAGCCGGTGACGACGGCGGTTCCTCCCGAAAGCAGTCCTTCGGATCGGGCAGATCCCGGCCGCTTTCCGGTGGTTCCCGGGCAGATCCGCTGGCGTATCCGAGCGCCGACAGGCGCTGTCGCAGCTCCCCGGGCACCTCGGAGTGCTCCGCCGGCGACGTCTCGGCGGCCGCGGCCTGGAGCGCGCGTAGGCGCCGGATCATCGCATCCGCGAGCGGCCGCCGCTTCTCGTACAGGTTCGTCAGCTCGAACGGATCCCTCGACAGATCGTACAGCTCCGGCCGGGGAGCGTCGATCACCTTGAACCGGCCATCGCGAAGCGCGCCGAGCGGACTCCAACCGAATCGCAGGGGGTACCTCGACTCCGCGTAGGCCTCGAGCTCGAGATCGGGCACCGCTCCGGTCATCATGCCCGCGACGCTGATCCCATCCGCGGTCGGAGCCTCGACGCCCACCAGCTCGAGCAGCGTCGGCATCACGTCGGTCAGGCGCACGAGCGCAGCGATCCGCGAGGGAGGCAGACCGGGCACGCGCATCATGAGCGGCACACGGAGCACGCTTTCGTACACGAAAATCCCGTGGTTGCGCTCGCCGTGCTCGCCGAGGGACTCCCCGTGATCGCCCGCGACGATCACCAGCGTGCGATCGAGGAGCTCGCGGCGGTCGAGCTCGTCGATCAGCCGGCCGATCTGCGCGTCCGCAAACGCGATCTCGGCGATGTACGGGTCCGAGAAGCGCGAGCGGTACGGCTCCGGCGGATCGTACGGCCGATGGGGATCGTAGAGGTGCGTCCAGAGGAGGAACGGCGATCGAGGCGCCTGCCCGAGCCAGGCGATCGCATCCGAAACCACCGCGTCGCCCCGGCGCTGCAGCGACGATCCTGGCCGATCATCGGGCTCCACCGCGCTGCGGTACATCGCGAACCCCTGCGCGAGCCCGCGGTCGGCGTCGAGCACGGCCGATCCGACGAACGCCGCAGTCCGATAGCCGCGAGCCTGGAGCACCTCCGCCAGCGTGACGTGCTCGCCGGCGAGCCGCGGATCGCTGTTGTCTCGGATGCCGTGCGCCGGCGGCAGGCGTCCGGTGAACAGGCTGGTGTGGGCGGGGAGCGTGAGCGGCGCGACGGTTGACGCCTGGTCGAACACGATGCCTTCCCGCGCCAGCCGCTCCAGCGCCGGCATCGACGCATCCATGAGCCCGTACGGCGTGAGCCGATCGGCGCGCGTGGTGTCGAGCGTGATCAGCAGGACGTTCAGGGGCTCAGTGGAACAGGCGCGCCCGGCCGTGAGCAGCGGCAGCGTCGCGAGCAGGAGGACGACAGCGGCAGGCCGCATGACCAACCGGCTTCAGCGGGCGAGCACAAACTGGTGGCGCGACGACCGGCACGAGGCGAGCGTCGTGAACTGCAGGTTGCGCACGACGAGCTCTCCGTCGAGCACGCCGGCTATCCGGGAGCTTCCCGGCGCGGCCTCGACCGATCCTCCGATCGTGAGGCTCCTGCTCTCATCGAGTTGCTCCACGACGTCCGCGAAGTAATTCCCGTAGTGGTAGTAGTAGAACCATCCCGGGTCCAGGCGGAAGGTGAGGGGGTGCCCCGGTTCGGCTACCCCGTAGAACTGGTTCCGCGAACGGCCGGCCAGGGCGCGGAAACTCGCCCCGGACAGGGTCACCTCGAGTCGCGGGCCAGTCTGCGCGATGTCGGCCGTGTAGGTCCGGATCCGGGCCTCCTCGGGCAACGCGCCGCTGCACTCGGGCGAGGCCGTGACCTCGAGCCGGTACCTCCCGGCGATGTCCGCGCGCGGCGCCGACAGCTCCAGGTCGAAATCCAGGATGTGGTGAGTCACCACATCGAGGCGCTTGCGCTGTTCGTGGTAACCGGCTTTTCTGACGCGCAGTTCCGTCACGCCGGAGACGCCGTACAGCCGGTAGTCATCCGTCGACGTGGTTGACAGACCGGTCGCACTGCCGCGAATGACCTCGACTTCGGCGCCGAACACCGGGAAACCGGCATCCCGGACGGTGCCGCGCACACGGTACGTCCCGGCGGACAGCACCAGCATCTCGCTTCGCGTCACCGTTTTTCCGCCATACACGACCGAGAGCCATGTCTCGCCGCGCACGAGTCCAGTCACGACGCCCGAGGACGAGACCGTGAGGATGTCAGGGTGGCCCCGCTGCCAGCCGGCCTCGAGCGTCACATCGCGGGTCGTTCCGTCGGACAGACTGGCCGTCGCCTTGAACTGGACGCTCTCACCCGGCGCGATCGTGTCGGGCCCGATCATCTCCAGGCCCGTCACGACCGCCGGAGCCGGGCCGGCGGCGGCGGGGGGCGGCGCGCTCGGCCCGGTCGGACCGTCGTCGCATGCAGTCGTCGAAAACGCAAGAGGGAGGGCAACCGTCAGCACCAGGACAGCCGTGAACAGCCGCATCATTGGCGCACCTCTCGTGTTGAGCCCGGCATCAAGGAACGCTCGCCGCGCGCGTCAGCTCGAACCGGTGATCCGGCGACCGGCACGAAACCACCCGGCGGAAACTCGAGTCCATCGTCTGAATGAGTCCGTTGAACGAGCCGGCGCGGCGGTCGCCCGCGGCGGAAAGACCAGCGTCAGTCTCGAAATCGAGGAACTGCCGGTCGGCTACGACACGCATGTGCCTGACAGCGTCCTGGTAGCCCTCCCGCGACGCCCGGATCTGGACATCCCCGGCAACGCCGTACAACCGGTACTGGCCCTCGGCGGCGATCGTGCTCAGCCCCGTTCCGCTGCCGCTGACGACGGAAACTCGTGCGTTCGGGAGGATTAGCCCCGCGTCCCTGACGGTGCCGCCCAGGCGGAACGTGCCGGCAGGCAGAAACTTGACTTCAGGCTTCGTCGCGGTTCGGCTCTCGAATGAAGCCCCGATCGTCACCTCGCCACACTCGAGCGCCGTTGCCACACCAGTCGTGGACAGCGACAGCACCGAGCTGTCGGAACTGCGCGAGACCGCCTCGCCCGACACGTCTCGCGTCGTCGCGTCCGCGTAGTGGGCGGTCACCGTGAACTGGGCCGTCTCTTCGGGCGGTACGCTCGACGGTCCGCCGATGACCAGATGGGTCAGCACGCCCTCGGGGGGCACAGGGGTGGGCGCGCCGGAGAAGCGCAGGAGCCCCTTCGGCCGCTCATCGCAGCCCCATGCCGCTGCCGTGACCGCGAGCGCTGACGCGAGCCAGACCGAGGTGTTCTTGGCGTTCACGGCTGCCTCCGTCCGGGGCACGGACAGGATGGGCGCCTGACTGATCCTGTATAACGCTCGCCGCCGGCCAACCGTACAGGTCGGGGGCGGACCTCACGCGGTGGCCCCGCGTGGAATGTGCCGGCAGTGTCAGCTCAGCCTTGGGCTTACCAGCTGAGGCCCCATTGAATGCTGGAGAACGCATCCTGCAGGGAACTGGGAAAAAACGGAAAGGGTGGCGCGGTGAGTCGAGCTGCCGCGAAGCCAGGCAGGGTGCGCTTCTCAGGAGTCTGCTAAGCCATGGGCTTGCTCTTGAGCACCCCGAGCTGGATCAGCAGGCCCGTGAAGTCGTAATAGCGCCGCTCGTGCGCGATGCGGCCTCCGTGCATTTCGAACAGGCGCACACCCTGAATCTCGAACTTCCGGCCGTGGCCCTGGAAGCCCATGAACTCGCCCACGTGAGTGGCCGTGGCGTGGAAGGGCTCGGCGGCGCGATCGCCGTCGATGAGCAGATCCTCCGCCCGGTAGTCCCAGTCGGGGAAAATCTCGAAGAGCGATCGATACGACGACAGGATGGCCGAGGCGCCCGTCACGGTCCGGAAGATCGGGCTGATGATCACGCCGTCGGGCGCGTGACCGCGCGCCAGGCCTTCGGCGTCGCGCGTCCGCCAGTATTCCTGCTGGCGGTTGAAGAACTCGACGATCTCGTCGTGGGTCACGGCGACCTCTCGCTCCGGATCTTGGCCAGCGACGCCTTCGCCTCGCTGAGCGTCTGCAGGTCCGTGCCATCGATGACCTTGCGACGGGCGAGCCCCTCGAGCCGGTCCACGGCTTCGGCGTAGTCGCGCTCGGCGCTGGCCAGGTCGGCCTGCCGCGTGGCCCTTGACGGCGGGTGGCGCGCGAAGTGGAAGTAGGCATCGCCACGCCCCGCCAGGGCCAGCGCCACAGCCACGGTGAGCTCCACGTTCTCGGTGTTGGCGGCCAGGACCTCGCGGCTGATCTCGACGGCCCGGGTATGGTTCGCGAGCGCGTCGGCGCGCCGCTCGAGCTTCGTCTGCGAGGTCGCCAGGCGATTGTAGTCCGAGGCGACTTCGAGTTTGAGCGACTCGTTCCGGGGATCTGCCGCGAACATCCGCTGGTGGATGCCGAGCGCCCGTTCGTACACGGCGACGGCCTGCGCCGGCCGCCCCCGGCCGTCGAGCATCTCGGCGATCTTGGACAGGCTGATCGCCACGTCGTTACCGGCCGCGACGTTCGTGGGGTCGGCAGCCGCCAGCGATTCGAATGCGGCGAGCGCCTGCCGCTGCTTCGCGAGCGCCTCGTCGGGACGCTTCAGCGCCAGCAGCACGTCGGCCAGATTGCTGTCGACCACCGCCGCGTTGCGCCGGAACATCGCGTTCGAAGGGTGGACTGCCACCGCCCTGCGATAGACATCGGCCGCGCGTTCGAGCTGCAGCAGTGCGCCCGGGAAGTCGCCAACGTTGGGATAGTTTGGATTTCCGAGCGAATTACCCAGCTTCTGGTACGCGACCCCGAGCTGTCGCAGGTTCGACACGTCGTCGGGGTCCGATGCCGTAAGCGTCTCCATCAGGCCCAGCGCGCGACGCCGGTGCTCCAGCGCGCCCTGCGTATCGCCGGTCGCCGAGAGGAGATCCCCGACACGGCTGTAGCCGGCGGCCAGCTCGCGCCTGACGTCGGCCGGCACGGCCGTGTCGCCGCTCGACGCCGAGGCGACCTGCTGCTGGATCTCGAGCGCCCGGCGCGCCGCAGCGAGCGCCGCGGCCGTGTCGCCGGTCGATGCGAGCGCTTCGCTGAGCCGCGCGAGCGCCGTCGACAGCTCGCGGCGCAGGCCGTCATCGCCCGCCTCGGCCGCGCCGAGCGACTCGTAGATCGCCGCGGCCTTCCGGTAGCTCTCCAGCGCGCCCGCGGTGTCGCCGAGGTTCGGGTTCAGCGGGCGCCCCTGGACATCGCCGACCTTCAGGTAGGCCGCCGCCAGCTCGCGGCGCAGATCCGGACGATCGCCGGCATCAGCCTCCAGCTTGTCCAGATACGCGAGACCCCGGGAGACCAGGAGCTGACGTGCGGGCGTGGAGCCGGGCAGGTCGCGGATCGCGTCGTGCAGCTCGAACAGCGCCGCGTTCGCCAGCGCCCGCACGTCGTCGAAGCGCTGCTCGGCGCGCTGCCGTTCCCGGCGGGCGACCCGTGCCTGCCAGGACGTGCCGACGATTCCGGCAATCAGCGCCAGCAGGACGAGCCCCGCCGCAACGACCGCGGCCCGGTTGCGCTCGACGAATTTCGAGACGCGGTAGCCCGGCGTATCCCGCCGGGCCGTGACCGGCAGGCCCGTGAGGTGCCGCCGGAGATCCTCCGAGAAGAGGTCCACCGAGGCGTAGCGCCGCCCGGGATCCTTGCTGAGCGCCTTGAGGATGATGTTGTCGAGATCGCCCGCCAGGCGTCGGCGCAGCCGCTCGGGCGTCGTTGCGACGGAGGGAGGGCCGGGGGCGCTGGCTCGAGGAGCGTCGTCTCCCCGTTGCGTGAGCCCGGTCCCGGTCACAGCCGTGCTCGGGCGCGGCGGCTCGGAACCGCACACGACCCGGGCGATTTCCGACGGTGCGCGGCTCGTGATCCGGTACGGACGCGTCCCGGTCAGCAGCTCGTACAACAGCACGCCGAGCGAGTACACGTCGCTCGACGTCGACACCGGCTCGCCGCGCACCTGTTCCGGGCTGGCGTACTCGGGCGTCATCATCTGCGGGCCGGCCATCGTGAGGGCCGATCCGCTTTCTCCAAGCTCGGGGTTCAGCAGCTTCGCAATCCCGAAATCCAGCAGCTTCGGCGTGCCGTCCCCGGTGACCAGCACGTTGCCGGGCTTGATGTCGCGGTGAACAATCAGGTTCTGGTGCGCATACTGCACCGCCGCACAAACCCTGCGGAACAGCTCGATCCGCGCGGTGGTGTCGAGCTGGCGCGCCTCGCACCAGCGGTCGATGGGCTGGCCGTCGATGTACTCCATCGCGAAGTACGGAAGGCCCTCCGGCGTGGTCCCTCCGTCGAGGAGGTTCGCGATGTAGGGGTGATCGAGGCCGGCGAGGATCTGCCGCTCGTGACGGAAGCGGCGGACGATGGCCTCCGAGTCCATGCCCGGCTTGAGGACCTTGATGGCGACGCGCTTGCGGAACTCGTCGTCCTCCCGGACGGCCAGGTAAACGGTGCCCATGCCGCCCCGGCCGATCTCGCGGACGAGGCGGTAAGGTCCGAGCGACGCGCCAGGATACATCCCCGTCTCGTCTTCTGTCCCCGCGTCCGCGACGGTTGACGCCTGCGCCGAGCGCGTGACGTCGTCTTCGGTCGCCATCCCGGCACAAGTATAAGTGCCCTGTCGCTCTGAGCCGCGTCAGGCACGCCTTGCGCATTGACGTTCAGAGAGGTGACGTCCATGGCTCGGCAGGCGACCCTTCTGCTCCTGATGCTGGCTGGTATTCCTTTCCCGGTGATGGCTCAGCCACCTGGCACACCGGCCGGCGCGGCCGAGCTCACGGTCGGCTACGCCGGCTTCGTCGACGACGCGACGATCGATCACGCCGTTTTCGGGGGGGCCGTCCGGTTCCCCCTCTCGCCGCGCGTGAGCATCGGGCCGGAACTGCAGTACATGATTGGCCCCGGCGAGGATCGGGACCTGATTCTCACCGGAAACCTGACATTGGACCTGCTCCCGCCGCATCAGCGGGCCACGCCGTTCTTCGTGATCGGCGGCGGGCTGTTCAGGCACGCCGACATGTTCGGGTCGTCCACCGAAGGCGCGTTCACGGCGGGCGGCGGCGTCAGGTCCTGGCTGACCGAGCGCGTGTACGTCGCGGCCGAGCTCCGCGTCGGCTGGGAGCTGCACTATCGCCTCACGGGCACGGTTGGCGTGGCGCTGTCGCGATGACGGCAGGCCTCTGCGGCCTTGCGCTCGGCGGCAGGCGCGGGCCCGCGCAATGCCGTGCCGGCTGCGGAATCGGCCGACACGCGCGAGAGGACCGCCTCGAGCATCGGGGTCATGCGCGGGAGCTGCCGCGCACGGATGACCAGGTTCCACGCTCTCTCGAACTTCTTCCAGCCCGCCGCGTAGAAGAAGTGCTTGGCCTGGTGCTTCAGGGTGCCGTGGGAGAGCGGCGCCCGCGCGATGGACGACCACCGGTAGAAGTCGCGATAGGCCCGGTTGTAGCCGTCCTTCAGCTCCGCGGGCGTCAGCTTCGCAGGCCGGTACACGACGTGCCGCGTGTCGTAGAGGTCCCAGTTGCGCGTGGTGATCCGCCCCTGCGCCTCCAGTTGCGCGTGCAGGACCGTCCCCGGGTAGGGAGTCTGGATATGAAACGTCGCGGTGGTGAGCCCGTGTTCGATGCCCCAGTCGACCGTGCGGGCGAACACGTCGCGGTCGTCCTCGTCCATGCCGAAGACGAAGCTGCCGTTGATCATGATGCCCAGCGCGTGAAGACGGGCCGTGACGGCCCGGTAGTCGCGCCCGAGGTTCTGCCGCTTGTTGCTCCGCACCAGGTTGCCATCGCTCAGCGTCTCGAACCCGACGAACAGGCTCCGGAGCCCGGCGGCGGCAGCCCGCTCGATCAGGTCGTCGCGCAGGATCGAATCGACGGTGGCCGCACCCTGGAACAGGCGCTTCATCCCGAGCATCCCAGAGAACAGCGCACGCGCGAACCGGCGGTCGCCGAGGAGATGATCGTCGAGGAAGTACAGATGGCGGCCCGGCAGCCGCTCGATCTCGGCGAGCGCGTCGTCGACGCGCAGCGTATAGAAGGAGCGCCCGCCGGCGAAGAAGGCGTCCTTGTAGCAGAAGTCGCAGTGCTGCGGACACCCGCGCGTGACCACGATCGAGTTGGGGACCAGATAGCGGCTGCGGGCGATGAGATCGCGACGGACCGGAGGCACGCGTTCGAGCGTGCGCCCGCTGGTCGAGCGGTAGACGGGACGGGGACATCCGGCCCGCAGGTCGCTCAAGAACGCTGGAAAGGTCTGCTCGCCCGGACCGAGGAAGATGGCATCGGCGTGCGCGGCGGCCTCCGCCGGCAGCGACGTGACGTGCAGCCCGCCGAGCGCGACGAAGACACCCCGCGCCCGGTACCAGTCCGCGATCCGGTAGGCCCGGTACGCGTTCGTGATGTAGACCTGAACCACCACGAGGTCGGGACGATCGAAGAGGTCCAGCGATTCGACGTGCTCGTCGACGATGATCGCGTGGTCGTCGGGCGAGAGATACGCGGCCAGCGTCGCGAGGCCGAGCGGCGGGAACAGCGAGTACTTGATGGGTCGCCAGAAGGGGCTGGTCGCTTCCGTCAGGGCGGGCAGCACGAGCTTGACGCGGAGCGGGCGCATAACTTTGCATTGTAAAGTATTTTGCCTTTAATGAGAAGCCGGTGGTCTCCGCTCGTCCCTCGCGTCTTGTGCCTGGCTCGGAGGGTCCATATAGTTGGCCGGAGGAACGGGGAACCACCATGTCGAGCTACGGATTCTCGAGCGACGTGCGGTACGCGGTTCGGATGCTGCTGCGGTCTCCCGGGTTCAGCGCGGTAGCCATCCTCACCTTCGCGGTTGGAATCGGCGTGAACACGGCGGTCTTCAGCGTCGTGAACGCCGTCCTGCTCCGGCCCTTGCCGTACCCCGCCCCCGATCGCATCACGCTGATCTGGATGGACAACCGGCCGCAGGGGATCAGAGAGGACATCACCTCCTATCCCAACTACCTCGACTGGCGCAGCCAGGCCTCGTCGTACGCGCACATGGCCGCGGTCTCTCCGTCAGCCGTGAGCCTGACCGGCGCAGGCGAGCCGGAGCGCCTGCGCGCCGCGTCGGTCACCGCCAGCTTCTTCGACGTGATGGGCGTCGCACCCGCCATCGGCCGCGTCTTCACCGCCGATCACGAGACGCCGGGCAGGGACCAGGTCGTCGTGCTGTCGCACGGGCTCTGGCAGCGGCGGTTCGGGGGGGCTCCAGACGTGGTCGGCCGGACGATCACCCTCAACGGCCAGCCGCACGAAGTGATTGGCGTGATGCGGCCCGCGCTGCGCTGGCCGGATCGAGTGGAGCTGTGGCGGCCGCTGGCCCCCGGCCAGGGCCTGCGGGAGGCGAGGGGTGCCTTCTGGCTGCCGGTCATCGGCCGCCTCGAAGCGGGCGTCTCGCCAGAACAGGCGCAAGCCGAGATGACCGGCATCGCGACGCGTCTCGAGCAGACCTACCCCGACGCGAACGAGGGATTCGGGGCGTACGTGGTGCCGCTGCATCAGCAGCTCGTGGGCCAGGTCGAGCGCGGACTGCTCGTGCTGCTGGGCTCGGTCGGGTTCGTCCTTCTGATCGCCTGCGCGAACCTCGCGAACCTGCTGCTCGGCCGGACCGCGGCGCGGGGCAGAGAGCTGGCGGTACGGACGGCGCTCGGCGCCCGCCGCACGCGCATCATTCGCCAGATCGTCACCGAGGCCGCGGTCCTCGCCCTCCCCGGCAGCGTGCTCGGTATCCTCCTCGCGTATTGGGCCACGTCGTCCTTCGTTGCCGTCGGCGGCGAGGCGATCCCGCGCGCCGACGGGATCGGGATCGACGGACGCGTGCTCGGGTTCACGCTGCTGGCGGCCGCAGCGTCGACCCTCCTGGCCGGCCTGTGGCCCGCGGTGCAGGCCTCCCGCGCCGTGGTCGTCGACTACCTGCGGGAGGGCGGGCGGCAGGGCGGGGCGGTCTCGAGCCGGCGCACGCGCCATGTGCTGGTGGCGGCGGAGATCGCGCTGGCGTTCGTGCTCCTGACCGGGGCCGGCCTGCTCACCCGGACGCTCTGGCGCATGCAGGCCCTGGAGCGCGGCTTCGACGCGGACCGCGTCGCCATGGCGACGCTGAGCCTGCCTGCGGCGTCCTACGCGACGCCCGTCGACGTCCGCGGTTTCTACGCGCGCCTGCTCGATCGCGTGCGCCAGCTGCCGGGCGTCGAAGCAGCCGCCACCACGACCGGCGTGCTCCAGCCGCTCGTGACGAACTCGGGCGTGTTCAGCATCGAGGGACAACCCGGCCCGCCGCCCGAACAGCGCGTGGAGTACCCGATCGAAATCGTCTCACCCGGGTTCTTCGCCGCCCTCGGTATCGACCTCGTACGCGGCCGCGAGTTCACGGGACAGGATCACGCCGATGCACCGGGGGTGGTGATCGTCAACGAGACGCTGGCCCGGACCGGATGGCCAGGTCTGGATCCGATCGGCCGTCGAATCCGCCCGGGTGGCGAGAACTCGCAGGCACCCTGGCAGACGGTGATCGGCGTCATCCGGGACGTGCACCGGGCCGACGTCACGCGCGCCATCCGGCCGGAGGTCTACCGGTGCGCCCTGCAGGCCTCGCCGCGCACGCAGACGCTGGTGGTGCGCACCGCCGGCGACCCGCGGCTCATCATTCCCAGCATCCGCCGCGAAGCGCAGGCCCTGGACCCGCAGCTGCCGCTCTTCGAGGTTGGCACTCTCAAGGGAGAACTGCACGAATCCCTGCGGCAACCCCGCTTCCAGGCCACCCTGCTCGCCGCTTTCGCCCTTATCGCCCTCCTGCTCGCGGCGGTCGGGATTTATGGTGTCACGGCGCACGCGGTGGGCCAGCGGACGCAGGAAGTAGGCATCCGGATGGCGCTCGGCGCGCAAGGGCGAGAGGTCATGGGGCTGCTCGTCCGGCAGCACCTCCGGCCGGTCATCGCCGGCGTGGGCATCGGGATGCTCGGCGCACTCGTCCTGAGCCGATCGCTCCAGAGCCTCTTGTACGGGGTCAGCGCCACCGATCCGCTGACGTTCGCCTCGATGGCCGCGGGGCTGATCGCCGTCGCGCTCGCGGCCTGCTGGCTGCCCGCCCGACGCGCGATGCGCGTGGATCCGCTCGTGGCGCTCCGCGCTGAGTAGCCGGTTGGGGGTTGAGGTTCCAGGTTCAGGGTGCCAGGTTCAGCGTGCCAGGTTCTGGTTCCTCGTTCTTGGTTCCGGGTTCCGGGTTCCGGGTTCCGGGAGCCGGGTTCTGTTCCCGGCTCCCGCGAGCATCCGCGTGCATCCGCGTCCCGTCCGGTTCGAACGTCATCCGGGAACGCCGCGGACATCGGCGATCAGGCGGGCAGCAGCTCCTCGGGCTCCGCGTCCAGCGGGGCGAACTCCAGCACGGCGGACGCGAGGCTGGCCGCGGCCTTGAGCAGACGGAACTCCAGGTCCGACGGCCGATAGGCGGCGTCGAAGGTCGCCTGCAGGATGGCCCGCGATCCGGCCGGATGCGGCACGGCGAAGTACACGACCTCGCCCTCAGCGGAGCGCATCGGCTGTTTCAGGATCTTCACCTCCCGCAGCGGCAGCAGCTCGCGCAGCTCGGCCTCGAACCGCTCGCGGATGGCCGACGGTGTCGCGAACCGGTCGACCTCTGCCATTACCCGCGTCAACAGATCGCCGAGTACCCGTGGCGTGAGCGCCGCGGTCGGGTACTGCGCCGAGAGGCCCGGGATGGTGAGCTCCCGCCCGAACGCCGCGGCCATCCGGTACCGGACCCCGCGCGGGTCGACGCTCGCAACCTCGCTCCGGACCGTGCGCGCCGGCACCAGCAGGCTCGTCCCCTCCCCGAGCACCTGCAGGTCGAACGTTGCCCCCGACGAGAGCTTCGACGAGGATTCGAGGAGCACGCCGCTCGTCGAGATGTCGATCACCCGCGCCTCGCTGCCCCACGGCAGCCTGATCATCCACAGACTCGGCACCTCGGAGATCGGCCGGCGCCGCGCGCGACGGCGATCCTCGTCCATGCCGCGCGCCACCAGCTGTTGCTCGAAAGCCGTCGCCGGCTGGAGGACGGGCTGCATCGTCACCCGGATCGGCGCCCCGTCGAGCGCGAGCGAACGCGCGATCCGCCTGTCGCGGCTCTGCTCCAGATACGTCCGGATGTCGGCGAGGAGCGAGCCGGGAGCGCACCGGGGACGGATCGCCTGCGCGCGCCACGAGCGCAGGCTGAACACCTTCCGTTCCGCGGCTTCGCCAGACGCGGGCTCCTCGTCGATGAAGTGCGGGACGTTGATGATCTGCACGTGCGACGCGCCCGGTGTCCGGCGCAGGCACTCGTGCAGCCGGGCGTCCTCGGACGGGGCGAGCAACGTCGACGTCAGCACCAGGTCGGGCAGGGCCTCGCTCAGCGACCGGATTGCCTCGTCCGTGGACCCCACGGCCTGAACCTGCGCCGGTAGGTGCGACCGGAGGAGCCTGGTTACGCGGCGCGCCCGGGCGCGATCGGGATCGACGATGAGGATCCGGTCGGACACGAGCGGCATGGGCTCGTGAGCGGCGTCTGGCCGGTTGATCAGCTGTGGCATGGCAGTCGTGCTCCCTGACGGACAGGGGCGCGGATGCCGGGGGGCTGGGCACGGACTCAGCAATTCACGGACCCGGGGCCCGGCCGGGCCGCGCGAGTCCGGCCATGCGGAAAATCCGCGATTTCGGCGCCGATTACATCCTTGAATGCCGCCGTGGCGACGACTAATCAGCTCACACGCGCCAAAAGTCTGCCCGATAGCTGACTTCATTCGCCGTCCGGACGGCCCCGGTCCATCGCCCGCTCCCCAGGTGCCGCCGGATCCGCGTGCTACACTTCCGCCGCTATGACCTCCCTGCTGCGCATTTCCCCGCTGTTTCTGGCGGCGTTTCTCCAGGCCGGCCAGACCGAGCCCGGCTTCACCCAGCTGTTCAACGGAAAGGACTTCACCGGCTGGCGAATCAGCAACCCCGACGCCTTTCGGATCGAGGACGGCGCGATCGTCGCCAACGGCAACCCGGGCCACGCCTACTACGATGGGCCCTTCCGCAATCACACGTTCCGCGATTTCGAGCTGAAGGTCGATGTCATGACCCGCAGCAACTCGAACGGCGGCATCTACATCCTCACCGAGTTCCAGGAGAAGGGCTGGCCCGCCAAAGGATTCGAGATCCAGGTGAACAACACCTATCCGAAGGACCCCATCAGGACCGGCAGCCTCTATCAGGTGGCGAACATCAAGGAGCCGCCCGCGAAAGACGACGAGTGGTTCACCGAGCACATCATCGTCAAGGGCGACACGATCACCGTGCGCGTCAACGACAGGCAGACAGTCGAGTGGACACAGCCGCCCGGCTGGGAAGGCGTCAAGGGGACGCCGGGGCGGCGCCTCGCGCCCGGCACCATCGCTCTGCAGGCGCACGACCCGAACAGTACCGTCTACTACAAGAACATCCGCATCAAGCCTCTCGACTGAGCGCCCGCCGGTCGGCCCGGGGCCGCATATAATCCCTCCTTTGAGGATGGACCCGCAGACGTGCAGGTCGATAGACCGGAACACTGGAGAGCACTCATGAGATCGTGTCATGCCGTTCGCAACGGAATAGCAGTCGTGCTGGCGCTGACAATCGGCGGGGCGAGCGCAGCTGCCCAGGGGCAGGCGGCCCCGAAACCGTACGAACCGACGGTGGGCCAGGCCGGAAAGGACGTTGTCTGGGTGCCGACGCCGCAGTCGCTCGTCGACAAGATGCTCGACATGGCCAAGGTCACGCCGCAGGATTTCCTGATGGACCTCGGCTCGGGCGACGGCCGCACGGTCATCACGGCCGCGAAGCGCGGCGCGCGTGCCATGGGGGTCGAATACAACCCCGACATGGTGGCGCTCTCGCTGAAGAACGCCGAGGCCGCCGGCGTGAACGGCAAGGCGTCGTTCGTGAAAGCGGATCTCTTCGAGACCGACTTCTCGAAGGCCACCGTCATCACCATGTTCCTCCTGCCCGACATCAACCTGAAGCTCCGGCCGAAGATCCTCGACTTGAAGCCGGGGACGCGCGTCGTGTCGAACAGCTTCACGATGGGCGAGTGGGAGGCCGACGAGTCGGAGACCGTCGAGGACGGCTGCACGAGCTGGTGCACGGCGCACCTGTGGATCGTGCCCGCGAAGGTCGAGGGCGACTGGCAGCTCCCGGAGGGCACGCTGACGCTCGACCAGGAGTTCCAGATGGTCAGCGGGACGCTGGGCTCGACGGCGATCTCGGGCGGCCGCCTGCGCGGCGAGGAGATCAGCTTCTCGGCTGGCAACGTCAAGTACGTGGGTCGCGTCAACGGCGACACCATTCAGGGCACGGTAACGGGCGGACCCGGCGGCACCTGGACCGCCCGCAAGCGCGGCTGACCCCGGAGGAGCCCGGATCGGCGGTTCCGGGCGCGTTGTCCGTCATGCTTCCCGACACACTCACCTACCCGATCGTGCAGCTCTCGCTCGACCTGACCTCGCTCGACGAGGCGATCGAGACGGCGGCCATTGCGGTCGAAGCCGGCGTGGACTGGCTCGAGGCGGGCACGCCGCTGCTCCTCGCCGAGGGTCTGCACGCGGTCGAAGGGCTGCGCGCGAAGTTTCCGACTCACCCGATCGTCGCCGATCTGAAGACGATGGACGGCGGATACCTCGAGGCGGAGATGATGGCGAAAGCCGGCGCGGACCTCGTCGTGGTCATGGGCCGTGCCCACGAGGCGACCATCCGGCGCGTGGTCGACGCCGGCCGTGACTTCGGAGTCAGGGTGATGGGCGACAACCTGGCCGCGGACGACCGGATCGCGTGCGCCGCCTGGATGGAGCGGCTCGGCGTGGACTTCATCGTCCATCACATCGGGTTCGACGAACGGGCCATGATCCGCGGCCTCAGTCCGCTCGACGAGCTCGATGCAGTCGTTCGGGCCGTGTCCATACCGGTGCAGGCCGTCGGCGGCCTCTCGATCCAGCAGGCCATCGAGTGTCCCGCCCGTGGCGCGCCGCTGGTCGTCGTCGGGGCGCCGCTGGTGATCGACGGCGCCGCGTTTCGGCCGGCGGACGCGAATCTGCTGCCGTTGCTGAAGCGGATCTGCGACGAGGTCCACCGCACGCCCTGCAGGGATCCACGCGCGGGTGCCGGGCCGGCCGATGCGTCCGGTGCCGCCTTCCGGTGACGCGCATGCCTTCCACCCAGCCCGCCGTCGTGCACTATGCGCTCGCGCCCCTCGCCGTGGAACTGCGCGAGGTTCCGGTCCCGGAGGTGGACGACGGGCACGTGCTCCTCGAGGTCGGCGCGGTTTCGGTCTGCGGCTCAGACGTCCATCAGTCCCGCAACACACACTCGTGGCCGGTGAACGTCCCGGTCGTGCTGGGCCACGAGTTCGGCGGCACGGTGGCGCAGGTTGGCCGCGACGTCAAGGGCTTCCGGGAAGGTGACCGCGTGGTCTGCGAGACCGCGGCGGAGATCTGCGGCACGTGCGTGCTCTGCCGGACGGGGCGCTACAACCTCTGCCCGTCGCGCAAGGGGTTCGGGTACGGGATCAATGGCGCCATGGCTCGATACGTCGGGGTGCCGGCCCGCTGCCTCCACCACATCCCCGACACGCTGCCGTTCGAGCTGGCGTGCCTGGCCGAACCGCATTCGGTCGCCTATCAGGCGATGTGCATCAACTCGACGATCCGTCCGGGGGACGTGGTCGTCGTGCTCGGTCCGGGCCCGATCGGGCTGCTCTGCACGCGCATGGCCGCGCTGTCGGGAGCGGATCCGCTGATCGTGGCGGGGCTGACGGCGGACGCCCCGCGGCTCGAGACCGCCCGACGGCTCGGGGCTACGCGCACCGTGGACGTGCTCACGGAGGATCTCGCTGAGGTCGTGCGCAGCTACTCGCCGCTCGGCGCGGACCTGGTGTGCGACGCCTCGGGCGTGAGCCGCACGCTCGAGGCCGCGCTGCGGATCGCGAGCCCGGACAGCCAGGTCACCAAGGTGGGCTGGTCGCCCGACGTCATCCCCACGGACGTGAACCCGCTCGTCATGCGCAACCTCAGGCTGCAGGGCTCCTTCAGCCACAACTATCCCGTGTGGGAGCGGGTGATCCACCTGCTCGATCGCCGCGTCACGCTGCCGGAAGCCATCATCGGCCTCGAGGCCCCGCTCGAAGGATGGCGGGAAGCGTTCGACGCGATGCACGACGGCCGCGTGATCAAGTCCGTCCTGGTGCCCAGCGCCGGTTGATCGCACGTCCATGGGATCGCTGCAGCGCAAGGTGGCGCTCGTCACCGGCTCGGTCTCCGGCATCGGCCGGGGGATTGCCGAACACTTCGCCTCGCTCGGCGCCAGAATCGTCGTGCACGGACCAGACGAGGGGCCCGCGCGCAACGTGGCCGCCGCGCTCCGGGACGCCGGGCACGAGACGGCGGCGATCGCCGGTGATCTCGTCAGCCCGAAGGTGTGCCGGGGGATCGTACGCTTCGCGGTCGAGACGTTCGGCCGGATCGACGTCCTGGTGAACAACGCCGGTATCACGACCCGCGGCTCGCTGGTCGACTCGTCCCTCGAGCTCTGGGACACGATGATGGCCGTGAACGTCCGCGCTCCCTTCCTGTGCCTGCAGGAAGCCGCCGCTTCCATGAAACGAACCGGCGGCGGCGTCATCGTCAACATCGGATCGATCAACGCGTACGTCGGCCTGCCGAACCTGGGCCCCTACTCGGTCTCGAAGGGGGCCCTCATGACGATGACGAGGAATGCCGCGCTGGCGCTGGGCGAACATCGCATCCGGGTGAATCAGATCAACGTGGGCTGGACGCTCACGGACAACGAGGACCGCGTGCAGCAGGCCGAGGGCCGGGGCCCGGGCTGGCTCGCGGAGGCCGTGAAGACGCGGGCCTTCGGGCGCCTGCTCACGCCGGAGGACGTGGCCCGCGCCGCGGCCTATCTGGCCACCGACGACAGCGCGGTCGTCACCGGCACCGTCATCGACCTCGAACAGTTCCCCATCGGCGCGCTCCCGGGCTGGTAGTCCATGCCGCCACGCATCAGCGTCTTCCCGAAATGCTGGTTCGACGAGCTGGCCGACGGCCGGATGGCGCTCGTGGACTGGATACGCCAGGCCGCCGCGCTGGGGGGCGAAGGAGTGGAGCACTACGACGGCTTCTTCCGCAGCCTCGCACCCCGGCACGTCGACCCGGTGATCGAGGCGATGGAGGAGACGGGGCAGATCACGTCCATGATCTGTTTCTCGCCGGACTTCACCCACGAGGATCCGGAGGAGCGCGGGCGGCAGGTCGAGCGGCAGAAGGCCGCGATCGATCTCACGGTCCGGCTGGGCGCCCGGCACTGCCGCACCCTGAGCGGCCAGCGCTATCCCGGCCTCTCGCGCGCCGAGGGGATCGCGCGGACGCTGGACGGGATCCGGCGCTCCCTCGAGCACGCCGAGCGGCGCGGCGTCGTGCTCTGCATGGAGAACCACTACAAGGACGGGCTCTGGCGCTACCCCGAGTTCGCCCAGGCGGAGGACATCTTCCTCGAGATCATCGAGCAGATCGAGTCCCCGTTCTTCGGAGTCCAGTACGACCCGTCCAACGCGACGGTCGGCGGCTACGATCCGATCGGCTTCCTGGAACGCGTGAAGCACCGGGTCGTGACCGTGCACGCCTCGGATCGGTACCTGGCGCCGGGCGCCACGCTCGACATGCTCGCCGAGCGGGACGGCGCGACCGGCTACGCGGACGTCCTCCGCCACGGCGAAACCGGCGCGGGCCTCAACGACTACGACGCGATCTTCCGCCTTCTGGCCGGGGCCGGCTTCAGCGGCTGGATTTCCATCGAGGACGGCATGAACGGGCTCGACGAGATCCGGCGATCGGCGGAATTCCTCAAGGCAAAGCGGACGCAGTACTTCGGCCCTGCGGGCGTGTCCGCCTGAAGCGGAAGACTCACGCGCCTCCCGACGGCACGAATCGGGGCGAGGGTCCCCGCGAGTGCCCGCGATTCCTGTTGCGAGGCAGGCCGAGCGGGGTGGGGCGGAGCCACACGTTCAGAAGCTCAGATAGCACAACAGCGCGCCGACGAGCGACATCGAGAGTCCCCACGCCAGGAGCTTGTTGAAGAGCGGACGACTCTCCTCGGGCGGCGCGCCGGCGATGCAGAGCGCGCCCAGCGTGGAGAGCGGCGACATATCGACGAGGTGCCCGCCCACGTTCATCGACATCGCGATTCCGACGGCGCTCGCACCGGGCAGGGCGGCCGCCAGGCCCGGCACCATGGGCAGGAACGCCGGCAGGACGACGCCGGACGTGCTGCTGTAGACGGACACGACGCCGGTCAGGAAGGCGACCACGGCCGTGACGGTCTCCGGCGACGAGATCTTCGCCACCAGCGAGACCATCAGATCGATCCCCTGCGCCTTCTCGACGAGCGAGATGAGCACAGTCACCCCGCACACCATGACGATCACCCGCCACGGCATCCTCGTGAACGCCTGCGCGTCGTCGCCCGAACCCGTCAGGACGAGGACGACGGCTCCGAGGAAGGCGCCCATGCCGACGTGGACGCCCGCGACGATCACGCTCAGGAGCAGGCTGCCGATGACGGCCACCGTGATCCAGTGGCGCCGCTCGAAGCGCTCGGCCGACGCGGCGGTCAGGTCCAGCGCCGCGCGGGAGCTTCCGGCCGCGAACAGCCGCAGGCCCCCGAACAGCACGTAGCCCCCGAAGGCGACGGCGGCGTGAGCCAGCAGGTTGTAGAGATAGCTCTGCAGCTCCAGGTCCGGCATGCCGTTGCGGGCCATGATCCCGTTCACGATGATGCCGGTCGGCGCGAAAGGCGACAGCGCGCCGGAGTTGGCGCCGTTACCGACCATGATGGCCATCAGCAGGGCGGGGATGCCTGTCCGGGTCGCCGTGGCCATCGCCAGCGGCGCCAGCAGCGCCATGGAGGCGATGTTGCCGGGTCCGATCGAGGAGAGCGCGGCCCCCAGCACGAAGAACATCACCGGGATCGTGCCGCAGTTGCCCCGGCACAGCCGCACCGCGTGGTGCGTGAGACGCTCGAGCGTGCCGTTCGCGTGCGCGAGCGAGAACAGCAGCGTGACGCCGGCCAGCGTCAGGAAGAGCTGCGCCGGGAAGCCGCTCATGACCGTGCCGACCGGCATCCCGCCGATGTAGACGCCGACAATCCACGCGAGCGCGAGTGCCAGGACGCCGACGTTCAACCGGCTGACGCAGCTGACGGCGACGGCCAGCGCCAGGGCGCAGACCGAGATGAGCGCGAGGTTCAACGGCTCGCGCCTTACTGCGGCGACGTGGTCGGCCGCTCGTCGGCGCGGCCGGCATCCAGATCGTTCCAGTTCAGGATGGCATTGAACGCGAGAAAAAACGTCCCGTGCGTCTGCCAGCGCCAGAACGGACGGATGGCGAACATGACGACATGACCGTCGCCGACCTTCGCATCGACCACCTGTGCGCGGTTCGAGAGCGCCTGACCGCCGACAAGAACGCCCGACAAGAGCATGTCGTCCGGATTGCCCGGGAACTGCAGGACCGCACGCGGGCGCGGCCCGGCGTCGCCACTGCCGAACCCGCCGCGGCCGCCTCCCCGGCCGCCGCGCCCGCCGCCGTCCGCCCCGTCCGGAGCCGGGCCACGGGCAGCGGCCTGAGGCATCGCGCCGGGATTGTCGGGATCCCAGGTGGACAGCCGCTGCTGCCCGGCGCTCGCCATCGGCGTGATGTTCATGCCGACACCCGGAATGCCGCTGCCGGCCAACCCGGGGAACCCGCCGGACGCCCCGGCGGCGTGCAGGACCGGATCCTGGTTGAAATAGACGGGGACCTGCGCATCGTAGCCGTAGGCGATCGGGCTGCGGGGATCGGCAATCACGCCGCGCACGATCGAACCGCGCACGAACAGCCCCTGCGGACTCTCGACGGTCACGCCGGTCGTGACGTTGTACTCGGGAAAGATCGTCGCGGTGGATCCTTCGACGATGAGCGTGCCGCCCTGCTGGACGAACTTCACGAGTTCCGTGAGGCCGTCCCAGCCCATGCCGCCGCGAATGTCGTCGGCCTCGTCGATGCCTCCCAGGTTCGGCGTGTCGGGCGTCTTCCTGTAAGGCAGTGGAAGGCGGCCCGTCCTCGCGAGCCCCGCCACCTGCGCCTGCGCGCTGCCGCCGATGTGCGGGAGGACGATCACGTCGAACCTGCCGCGGAGGTCCCCTTCGCGCAGCCGGATGTCGCCGAGATACGTGTACTTCACCCCGTAGGTGTCGAACGCGGCGCGCACCCAGCCCTCGTCCTGCGTCCGGGCCCAGGAGTGGACGTAGCCGATGCGCGGGACGTCGAGATCGTGCAGCGGGACCGAGGGCGCCGCGGCGAGGGCGTACGCGGTGAGACCGAGATCCTTCACAGAGGACTCCAGCGCGGCGCGATTGCCGGCCGGGACGACAAATGCCCCCGGTCGGAACCGCCGGCCTGCGGCCTCGAACTCCTCCTCTGCCGCCTGCATGGGCACGTCGGGGTGACGGAAGCGGAACGTGACCAGGGCATTGTCGGTGGTGTGATCGAGCACCAGCACCGGGCCGGCGCCTTCTATCCCGCCTGAAGGCTTCGCATCGGCGGTCAGCAGGGTAGCCGGCTGATCGAGGATGGCCGGGTCGTTCACCGGACGCACGACGATGTTCCGCATGAGCTGGAACGTCCAGCCGGTGTCGTCGTACGGACGCGGGTTCGCTGGCGAGAAGCTCTGAACCGCGAAGTACATGTCGGCGAGCGTGCGGTACGGCTGGTCGCCGCGAATCACGTAATCACCCGGCTCGACGCGCACGGTGCCAGCGTGGTACCCGGCCGCTGCCCTGTGAACCTCGAGACCCTGGCGCCGCAGTTCGTTCACCCCGTCGGCCGCGTCGATCTTCCGGCGCTGGCTGGCGGGGATCACCCAGCCGCGCACCGGCCCGTTCTTCCCGCGCTCCACGGCGTTCCGGTTCTTGATCCAGTAGTTCTCCAGGTAGGTCTCGCGGTTCTTCGCGACGTGATTGAGGGCGATGAGCAGGGCTGACTGCTGGATGTTGGTGTTGTTCCTCGGTCCCCACTTGATCGACGGGAGCGGCGGATTCGGACGGAACCATTCGCGGCTCGTGACCGTGGGACCGGCCGTCACCTCGCGGTTCTCGGGGCCGTAGCCCATCACCTCGTAGAAGCGGCCGATCGCGTTGTGCGTATGCGCGATGAAGAACATGTAGTTGGGCGTCCAGCCGTCGTAGAACCCGTAGGTCCAGACGCCGGGGACGCCGCGCTTGGTCAGCTCCATCACCTCGGTCTTCGCAAGCAGCCACCACTCGTCGATCGTGATCGGGTCGATCGACTCGTTGTAGGGACCCGTTCCAGTCGACGCGTAGAGATAGGTCGACTGCTCGTGCAGGTCGTGCATGATCGTCGGCTTCCACTCGAGGAATGTACGCGTGACGTTCCGTGTCAGCGCGAGGAACTGGCCCATCCCGTCACGGTTGTTGTCGTGCGCGACGTACTTGCCCCAGTACACGAGCGGGAGGCGCGACTCTCCTTCCGGCCGACGCTTGTTGAAGTAGTAGGTGTCGACCTGCTTCTCGCGGCCGTCGACTTCGATGACCGGGGTAATCAGGGTGATGACGTTGCTCCGGATGGCCTGGATGAAAGGCGATTCCCCGACCGCCAGCCGGTACGGCAGCTCGATGAGCATTTCGGGGCCGCCGTTCTCGGGCGAATGCATGCCGCTCGTGATCCAGTAGATCGGCTTGGCGGTCCGGATCAGCTGCGCCGCCTGCTCCGCCGTCGTCGTCCGCGGATCAGTCAGCGCGGCGGTCATCGCCTTGTACTTGTCGATCTGCCGGATGGTCGCCTCGTCGGCCACGGCGAGCAGCACCATGTCGCGCCCCTCCTCCGTCGTGCCGATCTTCCACAGGGCGATCCGGTCGGACGCCTTGTCGAGCGCCTCGTAATAGCGGTGGATGTCCCTGGCGTAGGTGAGCTCGCCCGGCGTGCCCGGCATCCGGCCGAAGAACTTGAGCGGCGTCGGCACGGTCTCGGATGCCGGCAGGTGATCCACCAGCCCGGTGATGATGCGCGGGTCCTGGGTGTACTCCTTGATCTTCGCCGTGTATTCTGCGTCGATCCGCTCGCGCGGCGCCTGCGCGCGCCCCTGCGCCAAGGGAGCCGGCCGGGACCAGATCACCGACAACAGCAGCGCGGCGCACGCCATCCGGACAGGCGCGGCTCGCAGGGGACGTCGATTCATGGCACTCTCCATTTGCCCCGCCGGAACGGCGGCACAGGCAGGTTGTTCGCGGCGCGGAGGCTGCGTTATAGCACATCCGGCGCCGCGCAGGAGAGAGGCGCAGGGCTGGTGTTCAGCGGCGGGCGACCTCGATCATCGTTCAGGTCTCGGCCGGTTGGGCTGTTCGTCCGGGCCCGGCTTCCAGGCGTCGGGGCGCAGCTTGCCCCCCCACCCCCAGTAGACGGGACGGGCATGCACCGCACGTCGCGGCGAGGGCGGGGGTTGCCCGACAATCGGCACTTCGGGCGGCACGGCCGGATTCACCGGGACCGCGCGGTGATGCCCCCGCACCTGCGGAAAGACGGGAAAGTAGACCGGCACGGCCACAGGCACATTCACCTCGCGAACGACAGGCTCGTGATCGATCACGATGACCTGCGGAGCCGGGGGCTCCGGCTGGGCCAGCGGTTCCGCCAGGGGCGGCTCGATGGGCGCCATCCGCCCGCTGCGGATGAGCGCCACGATCACCGGCTCGCTGACGCCGGCCGCCTTGAGCTCCTTCAGCGTCGCCGGATCGATCGAGAACACCCGTTGGTCTACCTCGATCAGGGCCAGCAGGACCTCGTCGCTGAGCCCGGCGCGGGTCAGCTCGATGATCTCCTTGATGGTGACCGCCTCGGCCCGGGCCGCGAGCAGCGGCAGAGCGGCAATCAGCAACAGCACGGCGCGGCGCATGCGACCTCCGGTGCGGCGGGGGCACCGACTGGCGACCAGCCGGCCCCCGGTCCATTCGATAGAATCAGCAACGAGGATGCCGTGCGCCGCCTTCCGAAGTAAAGGGAATCCCGGACCTCGGGACGGAGGCCGTGCCTGGGGAGGGTCCTGCCCGGAGGACAGCGACTGTCATCGCGAGGTCTCTCCGCCGGCTGGACCCTCTCTCGCCCGCCGTATAAGTCACTGACACGGCTGGACCTCGAGGGGTCGATTCCGGGGCACAGCAATTGCTGCGAGTCAGGCATCCAGGAAGCAGGTTCATCATGATTTCCAGGCCGCTCGTGCTCGGGTTGCTGGCAGCCGGTTGCGTCACGGCAGCTGCGGGCGGCGCCTACGTCGCTGTCCGTCAGAACCGGGCTGAGGCCCCTGTGGCTGTCCACAGCCCGATCTCGGGTCAGACGCCTGCGCCCGCCGTTGCCGAGACCGAGGCGGTCGTGGCACCACTGGCGCCGGCTTCGGTCGAGCTGGAGCCGGTCCAGGTCGAAGCACCGGTGGCACAGCCACCCGCCAGACGGGAACCGCGCCGGCCCGCCGCACGTGCCGAACGCCCGGCCGCGACGACTACTCCACCGCCCGCGAAACGGTCGACCCCTCCTGCGGCCAGCACGGAGTCCCCGAGATCCGCGTCCTCTGTCGCTGCTGACGTGCCGGACCGCAGGCCGGTTGGAGAATCTCCGATGACCATGGCGGCCCCCCCGCTCGAGCTGCCGAGCCGTGAGCTGCCCGGAACAGAGGTGTCGGCTCCCTCGCGCGCGCGCGAACTGGTCGAAGTGGCGGTGCCGGCCTCGTCGGTGCTCGGTCTGCAGGTCGAAACCTCTCTGTCGAGCGAGCGCGCCCGTGTCGAGGACCGCGTGGAGGCGCGCGTGACGCGCGACGTCAGCGCAGACGGCAAGGTGGCCATTCCGGCCGGCTCGCGCGTCCTGGGCTCGGTCACTCTCGTCGAGCGCGGCGGCAAGATGAAGGATCGCGCCCGGCTCGGCATCCGATTCCACACCCTGGTGCTGGCGGACGGCTCCCAGATTCCTATTCGCACCGAGTCCGTCTTCCGCGAGGGTGAAGCACCCGGCGGGGAAAGCGCCCGCAAGATCGGCGGAGCAGCCATTGGCGGGGCGGTGCTTGGCGCGATCATCGGCGGGGGCAAGGGAGCAGCCGTCGGCGGCGCCGCCGGCGCCGCGGGCGGAACGGCCGTGGTCCTGGCCGGCGACCGCAACGCCGCCACGCTGCCGGCCGGCTCGGTGGTCAGCGTCCGCCTGTCGGCGCCGGTCACGGTCGCCGTCGAACGCGAATAGATCCCGGCCGCCTTCGTCCTGGCTGCCAGGCCGGCGCATCTCCTGGATCGCCGGACGTACGCGGGTCCGCGTCATTGCGTCCCGTGACCCTGGACGGAATCCACCGAGCTCCGCGCCCATCCGCGGTGCGGGTTGACGCTCCCGGCAACCCGGCGCCACAATCGGGCATGCCGACCCGTGAACCGCGGTTCGCGTCCCGAAAGGCCTGCACACCCTGACACGTCGCAACCAGCGCGAGCGGCGGGCCTCCTCCCCCGACGAACCGCATCTCGGCGACGTCGACCCCGACGCGTTCCGGCGCGACGCGCACCGGCTGGCCGACTGGATCGCCGAGTACTTCACGAGTCTCGATCTCTATCCGGTGCTCTCGCGGGTCCATCCGGGCGATATCCGATCCGCGCTGCCGCTCGACGCGCCGGAGACCGGCGAGCCGTTCGACCGGATCCTGGCGGACTTCGAGCAGATCCTGCTGCCCGGCATCACGCACTGGAACCACCCCGGCTTCTTCGCCTACTTCGCGATCTCCGGGAGCGGACCCGGCGTGCTCGCCGAATTCCTGTCGTCCGCCCTGAACGTGCAGGCAATGCTCTGGCGGACGTCGCCGGCCGCCACCGAGCTGGAGGAGGTCACGCTCGGGTGGCTCCGCCGGCTGCTGGGGCTTCCGTCGCAGTTCGAGGGCGTGATTTACGACACGGCTTCGATCTCGACGCTGCACGCACTGGCGGCCGCGCGAGAGGTGGCCGTCCCGGAGGTACGCACGGCGGGCCTCGCGGGACGGAGCGACCTGCCCCGCCTCCGCGTGTACTGTTCCGAGCACGCCCACTCGTCCGTCGACAAGGCCGTGATCCTGCTCGGCCTCGGCCACGAGTCGCTCCGCCGGATCGAGGCTGACGACGACTTCCGCATCAGGCCCGACGTGCTCGAAGCAGCGATCTACGAGGACCGGGCGGCGGGCTGGCTGCCGATCGCCGTCGTCGCGACCGTGGGCACGACCTCCACGACGAGCGTGGATCCCGTGGCTGAAATCGCGGCGCTCGCCCGGGCGCACGACCTGTGGCTTCACGTCGATGCGGCCTACGCCGGCGTTGCCGCGATGGTGCCAGGGTTCGAATGGATCCTCGACGGCTGCGAGGGGGCCGATTCCCTGGTGGTGAACCCGCACAAGTGGCTGTTCACGCCGTTCGATCTCAGCGCGTTCTACTCGCGGCGCATGGACGTGGTGCGCGAGGCGTTTGCGCTCACGCCCGAGTACCTGCGGACGATGGAGGCCGCGCCCGTGCGGAACCTGATGGACACGGGCATACAGCTGGGGCGGCGATTCCGGGCGCTGAAGCTGTGGATGGTGCTGCGGCACTTCGGCGCGCAGGGCATCCGCGATCGGCTCGCGGACCACATGCGCCTGGCGCAACTCTTCGCCGGCTGGGTGGACGCCAGCACCGACTTCGTCCGCGTCGCCCCCGTCCCCTTCAGCGTCGTCTGCTTCCGGGCCGATGCCGACGACAGCTTCAACGAGCGGCTGCTCGAGGCCGTGAACGCCACGGGCGAGGTCTTCCTGTCACACACGCGGCTGCACGACCGGTTCGTGCTGCGGCTCGCCATCGGGAACCTGCGCACGACCGAGGCACACGTCGCGCGGGCATGGGCACTCCTGCAGGAGCACGCGACGGCGCTCCGCGAGTCAGCCTGAAGGCTCTCAATGCGTTTCAACCCGCCTCGCGCCAGAGCTCCCGCCAGCCCGATTCCCCGAGTTCCAGCGCAACGACGCCGTGCGGCGGGAATTCCGTGGACGAGCCGGACGTCAACAGCGAGAGCAGCCGCGGCAGGAGCGGCATGTGGCTGACGAGCATGAGTCTGCGGCCGTCGCCCTCGATGACGCTGCGGATGCGCTCGGGCGGATCGTCGGGCTGGAGTCCGTTCACGGCTGCGAAGTCCGCGAGGGGGTTGCAGGCGCGCCAGAACGCGTCGGCCGTCTGTCGCGCGCGGAGCTTGCCGCTGTGCCACACGACCTCCGGCGCCGCCCCGCGCGCGGCGACGCGCCGCGCGATCGCCTCGGCATGCGCACGGCCCTCCGGCGACAGCGGCCGCTGCGCGTCGACCGCCGGCGAGACGGCGTCGGCGTGATGGACGAGGAAGAGTGTCATCATCTCACGGTCCGGCAGTCGCGCCCCGCCGCTCGCCTCGCGTCGACCCCTCGGCAATCCGTGTTCATCCGTGTTCTTCCGTGGCAGCGCCCTGCCCGTGTTCGTCCGTGGCAGCCTGCCCGTGTTCGTCCGTGGCCGTGAGCCAGCGGCGCGTCTCGGCCAGCGCCGTCGCGACGGCGTCCGGGTGCGTGCCCTGCGGCGTGCGCTTGCGGCCGACCGAGGCTGCCGCCGTGACGGCTTCGCGGATGTCCGGGCCGAACAGCGGCGAGTGCGCGCGCCATTCGTCGAGCGTGAGCGATTCGAACGATCGGCCTTCCTGCAGGAGCCGCCGGACGAGCGCGCCGACGATTTCGTGCGCATCGCGGAAGGGCACGCCGGCCGCCACGAGATAATCGGCGACATCGGTCGCCAGCAGCAGGCCCGATGCCGCGCGCTCGGCGTTCGCCCGCACGAGGGAGAGGCCGGCCAGCACGGAGGCCGTCGCTTCGAGGGAGGCCGCCAGCGTGTCCTCGGCGTCGAAGAGCGCCTCCTTGTCTTCCTGCAGATCCTTGCTGTAGCCGATTGGCAGCCCCTTCATGGTTGCCAGCCACCCCGCGAGGCGCCCGATGACGCGGCCCGCCTTCCCGCGCACGAGCTCCAGCGGGTCCGGATTCTTCTTCTGCGGCATCAGGCTGCTGCCCGTGGCCGTGCGGTCCGCGAGATCGAAGAACGCGAACTCCTCCGACGTGAAGAGGATCAGATCCTCCGCGACCCGGCTGAGATGGACCATGGTCAGGGCCGCCGCGTGGAGAAAGGAAGCCACGAGGTCGCGATCGCCGGTGGCGTCCATGCTGTTCAGCACGACGCGTGAGAACCCGAGCCGGCGCGCGAGCCACGTGGTGTCGATCGCATAGCTCGTCCCGGCGATGGCACCCGAGCCGAGCGGCAGCTCGTCTGCGTCCGAGCGCAGCACGGCGAAGCGGCGGCAGTCGCGGCGGAAGGCGGCGGCGTGCGCCAGGAAGAAGTGGGCGACGAGCACGGGCTGTGCCCGCCGGAGGTGCGTGTAGGACGGCATGAGGGCCGGCCCGGCCTGCCCCGCCTGATCGGCGAGCACCCCGACGAGCGCAACGATCGCGCGTTCGAGGATGGGCACGCGCCGGCGCAGGTAGAGACGCAGGTCGAGCGCGACCTGCTCGTTGCGGGAACGTCCCGTGTGGAGCCGTCGTCCGGCCTCGCCCACGCGCGAGATCAGCTCGCGCTCGACGAACGCGTGGACGTCCTCGTCCTGCTGCGCGGCCGGCGTCACGAAGAACGCCGGGTCTGCGCCCCGCTGCAGGATCTCGTGCAGCCCGCTGCGGATTGCTTCCGCGTCGGCGGCGTTCAACACGCCCGCCCGCGCAAGCGCCTCCGCCCACGCCGCGCTTCCCCGCACGTCGTCGACGAACAACCGTCGGTCGAACCGGAACGAGGCACCGAACTGGAAGAGCCCGGCGTCGGGATCGCCGTCGAAACGTCCGGACCAGAGGTGGGCCACGGCGGTCTACCGCGCCAGCGGCGCCGGCTGCGCGGCGGCTTTCCGGGCCGCGGTCTCGATGGGCAGGCCCCAGATCTTGATGAAGCCCTCCGTGGCCCCGCGATCGAAGCTGTCGCCGGCGTCGTAGCTGGCGAGATCGCGGTCATAGAGGGCGAACGGCGACCGGCGCCCCACCACGCGAAAGCCACCCTTGAAGAGCTTCAACCGGACCGCGCCGGTGACGCGCGGCTGTATCGCGCGCACGAAGGCGTCGATGGCCTCGCGCAGCTGCGAGAACCACAGGCCGTTGTAGACGAGATCGGCGTAAGCGCGCGCGAGCTGGTGGGCGAGCCGCTCGAGATCGCGGGCGATCACCAGCGTCTGCAGCTCGCGGTGCGCCGCGTGCAGGAGGACGGCCGCCGGCGCCTCGTAGATCTCACGGGATTTGATGCCGACCAGGCGGTTCTCCATCATGTCGATCCGGCCCACGCCATGCGCCCCGGCGATCGTCTCGATGCTCTCGATCAGCTCCGCCAGCGGCATCTCGACACCGTTGGCGCGGACGGGCGCGCCGGCGTCGAACTCGATCTCGACGTACGCCGGCTCGTCCGGGCAGTCGGCCGGCCGGCGCGTGAGCGTGAAGATCTCCTCCGGCGGCTCCTGCCAGGGATCCTCGAGCGCCCCGCACTCGACCGAGCGCCCCCAGAGATTCGCATCGGTGCTGTACGGACTCTCCGCCGCGGGTGGGATGGGCAGGGTGCGCTCGTGCGCGTAGGCGAGCACCTCCGCCCGTGACATGTTCCAGAGGCGGGCCGGCGCGATCACCTGGACCGTGGGATCGAACGCGCGCGCCGAGACGTCCAGCCGTACCTGATCGTTCCCCTTGCCCCGGCAGCCGTGCGCGATGGCGGCGGCCGCTTCCATCCGGGCGACCTGCACCAGTCGCTTGGCGATGAGCGGACGGGCGAGCGCGGTGGCCATGGGGTAGCCCCCCTCGTACAGCGCCCCCGCCTGCAGCGCCGGGACGATGAACTCGCGAATGAACTCATCGCGGGCGTCGATGACGTGCGCGCGCACGGCGCCCAGCGCGAGCGCGCGCTCCCGGACGTCGGCCAGCTCGTGCGCCTGGCCCAGATCGAGCGTCACGGTCACCACTTCAGCGCCGAACTGCTCCCGCAGCCAGGGAATGGCCGCCGACGTGTCCAGCCCGCCCGAGTACGCCAGCACAATGCGGCTCACCGCCTCAACTCCTCATCGCGTCCAGCCGCTCGGCGAGCGCCGAGGCCTGCGCCGCCGAACGGCAGATGACCAGAATGGTGTCGTCCCCGGCAATGGTCCCCACGATCTCCGGGAGCCGCGAGCGATCGATCGCGACCGCCAGTGGTTGCGCCTGCCCCGTATCCGTCTTCAGCACGATCATCTGCTCCACCGTCTCCTGGCGCCGGAGGTAATCCTCCACTGCTCGTCTGAGCCCGGCCTCGCCACCTGGTTCTGTGGCCTCGGCCGACGCCCCGCGCCGGT
The DNA here is from genome assembly GCA_035620975.1 of Vicinamibacterales bacterium. GTDB lineage: Bacteria > Acidobacteriota > Vicinamibacteria > Vicinamibacterales > 2-12-FULL-66-21 > DASPFV01. Next base: position 13,276 of record DASPFV010000322.1, on the reverse strand, counting down.
ATGCGCCGTCGGCCGCCCGCTTGACCAGCCTGAGATCCCGGATGTCGCGCGACAGCGTGGCCTGGGTGGCCACGATCCCGCGCTCGCGCAGCCGCTCCCGAAGGCGCTCCTGACTGGTAATGGGTTCCTGCTCAACCAGTTCCAGAATGGCTGCCTGTCTGGCCGCTTTCATAACTATGCACGGATCGATGAGTATACACCCTCGCTGGGCAACTTCAAACCTCTTTACGGCTCAATTAGTTGACTGGGGGCGCATCTTCCGGTATAAATAGGGGTTCTGATGCATAGTTATTCCTCCGTCCGTGTGGGTGTTGCCGGGGCGACCGGCTATGCGGGCGTCGAACTGCTCAGGCGCCTCGCGCGCCATCCGTCCGCGGATGTCACCCTCGCCATGGGCTCCAGCGCGGCGACCGCGGCGCGCCGGCTCCCGGCCCTCGCCCGGATCTGGAACGACTCTGTCGAGCCGTTCGATCTCGACCGGCTCGCGCAGCACAGCGACGCCGTGTTCCTCGCCCTGCCGGACACGCTGGCCGCGGACGTGGCGCCGCCGCTGGTCGCGCGGGGCGTCCGGGTCTTCGATCTCTCGGGCGCCTTCCGCCTCCGTGACCGGGAGGCCCGCGAGCGCTGGTATCCCCACTCGCCGGATCCCGGCGTGCCGGTGACCTACGGGTTGACCGAAGCGAACCGGCAGGCGCTCGGCAACGCCCGTCTGGTCGCCTGTCCGGGCTGCTATCCGACGGCGGCCCTGCTGGCGCTGCAGCCGCTCGTCGCGGCTGGCCTGCTCGAGCCCGGCGTCGTCATCGACGCGAAGTCCGGGATCTCGGGTGCCGGGAAAGCCCCCTCGGAGCGGACGCACTTCTCCGAGTGTCACGGCAACGTCGCCGCCTACGGGGTGTTCTCGCACCGCCACGGCGCCGAAATCGAGCAGGAGCTCGGCATGCCCGTCACCTTCGTGCCGCACCTGGTGCCGCTCGACCGCGGGATCTTCGAGACGATCTACGCGCGCCTCCGACAGGGCGTCGAGGCCGACGGCGTGGCGCGCGCGCTCACAGAGGCGTACCAGGCCTCGCCGTTCGTGCGGCTGACGGGAAGCGATCTGCCTGAGATCAAGCACGTCGCTCACACCAACTTCTGCGACATCGGGTGGCGTGTGGGGCCCGGCGGCCAGCTCGTGATTGCTGCCTGTATCGACAACCTCGTGAAGGGAGCAGCGGGGCAGGCCATCCAGAACTTCAACGTCGCCTTCGGGTTCGACGAAACCGCGGCGCTGAACTGATCGATCCGATGTCTGGCATCACTGTCCTCAAGCTCGGCGGAGAGCTCCTCGACGACGACACGGCGCTGAAGGCGGTCGCGGCGGCGATCGTGCGACTGTCGGCCGGCGGCCCGCTGGTCGTCGTGCACGGCGGGGGACGAGCCATCGACGGCGAGCTCCGGGCACGCGGCCGGTCACCGGTGTTCGCCGACGGCCTGCGCGTCACCGATGCAGCGGCGCTCGAGGCAGTCGTGGACGTGCTGGCCGGCCGCACCAACACGGCGCTCGTAGCTGCCGTCGGCGCAGCTGGCGGCCGTGGGGTGGGCCTGACGGGCGCCGACGGCCGGATCGGGCTCGCGACGCTCGCGCGCCCTCATCGGACCGTCGATGGCCTCACGGTGGACCTGGGTCTGGTCGGCGAGCCAGACGCGGCCGAAGCGTCGCTGCTGCTCGATCTGGTGCGCCTCCGGTGCATTCCGATAGTCGCGAGCCTCGGCGTGGATCGCGAGGGCCGCCTGCTCAACGTCAACGCGGACGTTCTGGCGGCGCACCTCGCCGCCATCATCGGCGCCTCAAGACTGATCGTCGCGGGCACCACGGCCGGCGTGCTGGACCGAGAGGGCAGGACTATCGCGACGGTCGCGGCCGAGGACATCGAGGAAATGGCCGCCGCCGGTGCTGCGCACTCCGGCATGATCGCGAAGCTGCTCGCGTGCCGCAGCGCGCTCGACCGCGGCGTCGGCGAAGTGGCCATCGTCTCGGGGCGCACCGCCGGACCGCTCGAGCAGGCCCCTGGAACACGGCTGACGTACCGCGGCTCGACCACACCCTCACAGGCGGAGATCACGGCATGACCCTGGCGACGAACGTATTCGCGCTCGAAACCGATCACGTGCTTCAGGTCTACCGCCGCGGGCCGGTGGTGTTCGAGCGCGGGCGCGGCTGCCGGCTGTTCGATGCGGACGGCCGCAGCTACCTGGACCTCATCTCGGGTGTCGGCGTGGCGTCGCTCGGGCACGGGCATCCGCGGCTCGCGTCGGCGATCGCCGAGCAGGCCACTACGCTGCTCCACACGTCGAACCTCTTCTTTCACCCGCTGCAGGGTGAACTGGCGGCGCGCCTGGCCTCGCTCTCGGGCCTGCCCAAGGTGTTCTTCTGCAACAGCGGCACCGAGGCGGTGGAGGCGTGCCTGAAGTTCGCGCGGCGCTTCTGGCACCGGGCGGGTCAGCCCGAGCGGACGCGGTTCGTGGCGTTCGAGCACGGGTTCCACGGCCGCACCATGGGCTCGCTCTCGGTGACCTGGGACGAGCACTACCGCGCACCCTTCGGCCCGCTGCTGGCGGACGTGCAGTGGATTGGCCGGGACGACACGGACGGCCTGGCCGGCGCCGTGACGGGACGGACGGCGGCTGTCGTGGTCGAGCCCCTGCAGGGCGAAGGCGGGGTCCGGCCGATGACCGCGCGGATGGCCCAGGCAGTCGCTGCAGCGTGCGAGCGCACCGGCGCCCTGCTCATCGCCGACGAAGTGCAGTCGGGCCTCGGCCGGACGGGGCGCCCCTTCTATTCCGCCGCCGTGGGCCTGCAGCCCGATCTCATGGCTCTCGGCAAGGCGCTCGGGGCGGGTGTGCCGATCGGCGCAGCGGTGTTCAGCGAGCGGGTCGCGGCCGCCGCGTCGTACGGCGATCACGGGAGTACGTACGGCGGGAACCTGCTCGCGTGCCGCGCGGCCCTGGTGTTCCTCGAAGAACTCGTCGACAACGGGCTGATGGACCACGTCGCGCGTGTGGGCGGCGTGCTGGAGCAGCAGCTCCGGGATCTCGCGTCGAGGCATCCGAGCGTCCGGGAGGTCCGCGGCGCGGGCCTGATGTGGGGGCTCGATCTGGATCGGCCGGCCGCGCCGGTCGTTCAGGCGGCGCTCGGCCTGGGCCTGCTCGTGAACCGGACGTCGGAGACCGTGGTCCGCCTGCTGCCCCCCTTCGTGATCAGCCCGGCGGAGATTGCCGAGGGCATGACCCTGCTCGAGCAGGCGCTTCGGACAGTGGAGGAATCGAAGTCGTGAACGCGTCAGTCGCCCTGAGACCTGCCGGCCCCGGCGATGCCACGGCGATCCATCGCCTGATCTGCGAGAACCTCGAAGTCGGCCACCTCCTGCCGCGCTCGCTCGACGACGTGGAGCGGCACGTCGAACGGTTCTTCGTGGCGGAGTCGGACGGCCGTGTAGTGGGGTGCGCCGAGCTGGCGCCGCTGAGCGGGGCCGTCGCGGAGGTCCGTTCGCTCGTGGTCGAGCAGGCGTTCCGGGGGCGGCAGATCGGACCGGGCCTCGTGCACCACGTGGCGGCGGCCGCCGGCGCGCGGAGCTTCTCGACACTGTGTGCCTTCACGCACGAGCCCTCGCACTTCGTGCGGATGGGCTTCACGATCGTGCCGCACGTGTGGGTGCCCGAGAAAATCGCCCACGACTGCACGGGCTGCACCCTGTTCCGCCACTGCGGGCAGTACGCCGTCACGCTGCCGCTGCGCGAGGGCGTCCACCTGCGGCCGGAACAGCCGGCGGCGGTCATTCACAGCCCCGGCCGGACGATCGCCCCGCGCCGGCCCAACATCGAGCGGCTGCACCTGCGATCCGTCCAGACGGCCCAGGAGGAATCCGTCCCGGCGTGAGCCTCACAGCCATGCGACTGGTGGACGGCGGCATCGCGGCCCCGCGCGGGTTCACGGCGGCAGGCGTGGCCTGCGGAATCAAGGCGTCCGGCGCGCCGGACCTGGCGCTGCTCGCGTGCGATGCGCGGGCGTCCGCGGCGGCCGTATTCACGACCAACCTGGCCAAGGCAGCGCCCGTGGTCCTGTCGCGCCAGCATCTGGCCGAGTCCGGCGGCCACGCGCGCGCCGTGGTCATCAACAGCGGCTGCGCGAACGCGTGCACCGGCACCGACGGCATGGCGCATGCCGCGGCGATGGCGCGCGCGACCGCGGCGGCCCTCTCGTGCGAGGCACGGGAGGTGCTCGTGGCGTCCACGGGCGTCATCGGCGTGAAGCTCGATCCCGCAAAGGTCGAGCGCGGCATCGCGGAAGCGGCCCGGCAGCGATCGCCCCACGGGGGGCCGGCGGCGGCACGCGCAATCATGACGACCGACCCGTTCCCCAAGGAGTCGTCCATCGAAGCGACGACTCCGGCAGGCAGCTTCCGCGTGGGCGGCATGGCCAAGGGATCCGGCATGATCGAGCCGCTCATGGCCACCATGCTCGCGTGCGTCACGACGGACGCGTCGGTGGATCCCGATCTGCTGCAGCGGGCGCTCAGGGCTGTGTCGGACGAGACGTTCAACGCCATTACCGTGGACGGCGAGTGCTCGACCAACGACTGCGTGTTCCTGCTGGCCAGCGGCGCGAGCGGCGTACGGATCCGCGAGTCGGACTGGGCCTGCCTCGTCGAAGCGCTCCGCGCCGTCTGCGAGCCGCTCGCGATCGGCATCGTCCGCGGCGGCGAGGGGGCCACGAAGCTCGTCACGGTCCGGGTGACCGGTGCGGAGACCGAGGCGGATGCCAGGCGCGCGGCCAGGGCCATCGCGAACTCGCCGCTGGTGAAGACGGCGATCCATGGCGGCGACCCGAACTGGGGCCGGCTCGTCGCAGTCGCCGGCCGATCGGGCTCCGCGTTCTCGCTCGAGCAGGCCGTGGTGCGCATTGGTCCGGTGGTCCTCTTCGAGCGCGGCGTCCCGCACGACGATCGTGCGGAAAAGGCTGCCGTGTACCTGCGCGATCCGGAGGTCGAGATCGAAGTCGACCTGGGAACGGGCGGACGCGCCCAGTCGCACATGTGGACGTGCGATCTCAGCGCCGAGTACGTGCGCATCAACGCCGAGTACCGGACCTGATGACGGTGGGCGCGGTCGCGCGCAGGCCGAGGAGTGGCGTCCGCAGCTGCAACGCGACGACGAAGGCAAGACCAGACAATCACCGGCGCGAGCGGGAGCGAGCGCTGGCAGGTCGTGGGGGTGGGGCCCCACGACGAGGAAATGAAATGAAAACTGCAGCCCGACGCTTCGCCTCCATGGAGCTGGTCATGCCCTCGCGGTTCCTCTCGATCCAGGACGTCGGACCCGCCGAGCTGACGGCGTGCCTCGAGCTGGCCTCCGAGCTGAAGGCCGCCCGGCGCGCGGGGCGGCCGCACGCGCGGCCGCTCGACGGCCAGCACGTCGCGCTCCTGTTCGAGAAGCCCTCGCTGCGGACGCGCTCCACGTTTCAGATCGCGATCCGCGAGCTGGGCGGCGACGTCATCGAACCGCCGCAGGACGTGGCGCTGGGCGGGCGCGAGGCGATCGCGGACGTGGCCCGCAACCTCGAACGCTGGGTGGCCGGCGCGGTGGTCCGGACGTTCGCCCAGTCGCGCCTCGAAGCCTTTGCCGCCGCTGCACCGCGCCTGAAGGTGGTCAACGCGCTGACGGACCAGGAACATCCCTGCCAGAGCCTGGCGGACTGCCTGACGCTCGTCGAGCGCTTCGGCGATCTCCGCGGCCGGACGATCGCGTATGTCGGAGACGGCAACAACGTCGCGGCATCCCTGGCGCAGGCGGCGGTGATGCTGGGGGCCGTCGTGCGGATCGCCTCACCAGCGGGGTTCGGCCTCCCCGACGACGTGCTCGCGAGCGTGGTCCGCTGCGCGCGCTCCGGAGGTCGGCTGGAGCAGACGACCGACGCCCGCGCGGCGGTACGCAACGCCGACGCCGTCTACACGGACGTGTGGACCTCCATGGGCCAGGAAGCCGAGGCGGTGGAGCGCGACCGGCTTTTCGCCCTGTACCAGGTCAACGCGGCGCTGATGGCGCGGGCGGCGAGCCATGCGGTGTTCATGCACTGCCTGCCCGCCCATCGTGGCGCGGAAGTGACCGACGAAGTGATCGATTCCGAAGCGTCGGTCGTCTTCGATCAGTCCGAGAACCGGCTGCACACGCAGAAGGCGCTCCTGGCCTTGATGGCCTCGCCCCTGTGATACCCTGCCCGCTGAATGCGGCAGGCCGTGATCCCGCGTTACGGCTCTCCTGACGTCTTCGAGATCCGGGCCGCGCCGGTGCCGGCACCCGGCAGCGGTGAGATTCGTCTCCGCGTGCGCGCCATCGGCGTGAACTTCGCCGACATCCTCGCGCGCCAGGGGCTCTACCCGGACGCGCCGCGACCGCCAGTCGTCGTGGGCTACGAGGTTGCCGGTCACATCGACGCGCTGGGTCCCGGCGTCACGGGCCTCTCGACCGGCGATCGCGTCGTCGCGCTGACCCGCTTCGGCGGGTACGCGGACGTCGTCGTCGTCCCGATCACCCAGGTCTTCCGCGTCCCCGCCGATCTGAGCGACTGCGAGGCCGCGGCGATTCCCGTCAACTACCTCACGGCCGCCGTGGCCCTGTACCGGATGGCGGCGCTGTCGGGAGGCGAGGTCGTCCTCGTGCACAACGCGGGCGGCGGCGTCGGCGTGGCGGCGACCCAGCTCGCCCGGCTGCGGCGCGCGTCGGTCATCGGCACTGCGTCGGCCTTCAAGCACGACGCGCTGCGGACGTTCGGGGTGGATCACGCGATCGACTACCGGCACGCGGACGTCGCGAAAGAAGTGGCCGCCTTCACGCGCGGGCGCGGCGCCGACGTGATCCTCGACCCGATTGGCGGACGGAGCTTCATGGCAAGCTACCGCATGCTCGCGCCGCTCGGCCGCCTGATCATCCTCGGGCTGTCGGCCGCGTCCACCGGAGAACAGCGGAGCCTCTGGGGCGCCTTCCGCGCGTGGATGTCGACCCCGCGGTTCAACCCGATGTCGCTCATCAACCGGAACCGCGGCGTGTTCGGGCTGCACATCGGCCATCTGTGGGAGGAGCGGCGACAGCTCGCCTCCATGATGGAGATGCTGTTGAGCGAGTTCGCGGCCGGACGGCTCAAGCCGGTCGTCGCCCGGACGTTCCCCCTCGACCGGGCCGCCGACGCGCACCGGTTCATCCACAACCGCGCCAATATCGGGAAGGTCGTGCTGACGACATAAGGACAGGCTCCAGCTGCCCGCGGCGAGATTCCGGGCTCAAGGCGTGCAACGAGAAGAACCGGTCACGGCCATGGCCAGCCTGTCGGATCGCGGTCCGTGATGACGCAAACCGGAATGCGCTGAGCCGCAGAAGTTACGCGCAGCCCGAGCTCCACCCTCTCGATTGGAAGCTGGTAGCCGGGAAGCAGGAGTACTCGCCATGCAGAAGCGACTCTGGACCCTGACCCTCGTGGTCGCCGCATCCTTTCTCGCCACAGCGCAGCAGACGCGCGTGCCCAGCATCGACGAGCTCATCGCGCTCGAGCGTCCGGGCGGCCTCGCGCTCTCCCCCGATGGAACCCGCGTGGCCTACACGGTGACCTCGACGGACTGGGAAGAGAACGCGTACGAGACGGAGATCTACCTGGCCCGGACAGACGGCGGCACGCCTGTGCAGCTGACCCGCGCCAGGAAATCGAGCATGGCACCGGCCTGGGCGCCCGACGGTCGCCTGCTGGCATTCGTGTCGGATCGCACCGGCAAGCGGCAGATCTACGTGATCAGTCCCGAGGGCGGCGAGGCTCGGGCGCTGACGGACCTCGAGGAGGGCGTCGGGGGCTTCGAATGGTCGCCAGACGGTTCGCGCGTCGCGTTCACGATGACCGACGCGAAGAGCGACGCGAGGAAGGAGCGCGACGAGAAGTACGGCGAGTTCGAGATCGTGGACCAGGACCACCGGATGACGCACCTGCACCTCGTCGACGTGGCCGGGGCCGGCAGCGGCCCGGCACAACCGCGCCGCCTGACCGACGGCGCGTTCACCGTCGGGGCTTTCCGCTGGTCGCCCGACGGCCGCGCGATCGCATTCGACCATCGCCGTGATCCCAACCTCGCCAACGGCGACACCGCCGACATCTCCGTCGTCAGCGTCGATGGCGGCGAGATCCGGCCGGTCGTCAGGCGGGACGGCCCCGACACGAACCCCCGCTGGTCCCCGGACGGCTCTCAGATCGCCTTTCAGAGCGCGATGTCCAATCCCTGGTTCTTCTACATGAACGGCCGCATTGCCATCGTGCCGGCCTCGGGCGGTGCGAGCCGGTCCGTCACCGACGGATTCGACGAACAGCCCTCGCTGCTCGAGTGGTCTCCGGCAGGCATCCTGTTCTCCGGGCTCGAGCGAACGAGCTCCCGGCTCTATCGCGTGGATCCGGCAGGCGGCCGGATCGCGCCGCTCTCGTCCGCATCCGGTGCGTCGGTCGGCGGCTTCAGCTTCAGCCGGGACTTCTCCGCCGTCGCCTACGTGCACGGCGACGCACGGGCCTTCCCCGAGGTGCACGTCGCGCCCGTAGCAACAATGGCGGGTCGGCCGCTCACGAGCTTCGGAGAACAGATCCGGAACTGGACCGTCGGCACGCGCGAGATGATCTCCTGGAGGAGCAGCGACGGGACCACCATCGAGGGTGTGCTGCACAAGCCCGCCGACTTCCAGCCCGGGCGTCGGTACCCGCTGCTCGTCGTGATCCATGGAGGTCCGACAGGAATCTCACGGCCGGTACGCGTGCAGATGGGCGGCGTCTACCCCATCGAGCTGTGGCTGGCGAAGGGGGCGGTCGTGCTCGAGCCGAACTACCGGGGCAGCGCGGGTTATGGCGAGAAGTTCCGCTCGCTCAACGTGCGGAACCTCGGCGTGGGGGACGCGTGGGACGTGTTGTCGGGTGTGGATCATCTCGTGGCGCAGGGCATAGCGGACAAGGATCGGCTGGGCGCGATGGGCTGGAGCCAGGGCGGCTACATCTCCGCGTTCCTCGCCACGCACGAGCGCCAGCCGTTCAAGGCCATCTCGGTGGGCGCCGGCATCTCCGACTGGATGACGTATTACGTCAACACGGATATCCATCCGTTCACGCGCCAGTATCTGAAAGCCACGCCCTGGGAGGATCCGGCCATCTACGCGAGGACATCGCCGATCACGACCATCACGCGCGCGAAGACTCCGACGCTGATCCAGCACGGCGAGCTGGATGCACGGGTGCCGATCCCAAACGCCTACGAGCTGTACCAGGGGCTCCAGGATCACGGCGTCCCCGTGAAGCTGATCGTCTACAAAGGTTTCGGCCACGGGCTGAACAAGCCGAAAGCCGCCCGCGCGGCCATGGAACAGAACCTCGCATGGTTCGACCAGTACGTGTTCCGAGGCACTCCGCCGAAGGGCACCGCCGCCGGCCACCCGGAACCCTGAACCGTTTTCTGCCATAATCCCCGTCCGTCGACCGGGAGGTCATCCTGTGATGCGCCGATCGAATGCCATCCGCGTCCTCGCCCTCGCCGCCGCAATCACGCTCATCACCTTCGCCGGGACCCGGACCGCCGGCCAGGCTCCGGCGGCCGGGAACCGGGTGGTAGCGCTGCGAGGAGCCACGCTGCTCACCGTGACGAACGGCACGATTGCCGACGGCACCATCGTGCTTCGAGACGGCCGGATCGTGGCGCTCGGCGCGAAAGTCGAGATTCCGGCGGGCGCCGAGGTCATCGACGTGGCCGGCCGGTTCGTCACGCCCGGGCTCGTGGACGCCCACTCGCACATTGCGGCCGACGCCATAAACGAGGGGGGCACGACCGTGAGCTCGATGACGGGCATGCAGGACGTCCTCGATCCCACCGACGTCAACATCTATCGCGACCTGGCCGGCGGACTGACGACGGCGAACGTGCTGCACGGGAGCGCGAACCCGATCGGCGGGAAGAACGCGGTGATCAAGCTCCGGTGGGGGAAGACGCGGGCGTCGGATCTGCTCTTCGAGGGGGCGATGCCGGGCATCAAGTTCGCGCTCGGCGAGAACCCGAAAGACATGCTCACCGGGCCGTCGCAGGGGCCACGACGGTATCCCGCCACGCGCATGGGCGTCGAGTTCGTCATCCGCGACGCGTTCACGCGCGCGAAGGCCTATCAGAAGTCGTGGCAGGACTACGAGCGCCAGCGTGCAGCCGGCCAGGCGGCGGTGCCGCCCCGACGCGACCTGCAGCTCGAGCCGCTGGTGGAAATCCTCGAGGGCACGCGGCTCGTCCACGCGCACTGCTATCGCGCCGACGAGATCCTGATGCTGCTCCGGCTGGCGGAGGAGATTGGCTTCAGGATTGCCACGTTTCAGCACGTGCTCGAGGGCTACAAAGTCGCCAGGGAAATTGCGGCGCACGGTGCCGGCGCTTCCACGTTCTCGGACTGGTGGGGATACAAGATCGAGGCGGTCGACGCCATCCCGCACAACGCAGCGATCATGACGCGGAAGGGGGTCCTCGTCTCGATCAACTCGGACAGCGCCGAGCACGCCCGGCGGCTCAACACCGAGGCGGCCAAGAGCATCAAGTGGGGCGGCCTCAGCGACGACGAGGCCCTCGCGATGGTGACGATCAACCCCGCGAAGCAGCTTCGGATCGACAGCCGCGTCGGGTCGCTCGAGGTCGGCAAGGACGCAGACGTCGTGGTGTGGAACCGCCATCCTCTGAGCACGTACGCGATCGTCGATCGCACCTACATCGACGGGACGCTCTACTACGACCGCCTGGCCGAGCAGCAGCGCCTGACCGAGATCGCGCGCGAGAAGAGCACGCTCTCGACCGCCGAGCGGGGTTCGAGGACGCCGCCCACGGCCGACCCGGACCCGCGGAACGGAGGCGAGGAGCCGGACGGCAATGGCGGCCCTCGCGTGTCGGACGCCGCGCCTCGAACGGCTGACGCCGAGGAGAACGCGACGTCGGCCGCAGGCCGGCCGCAGACGTCGCCGCCCATCGCGCCCGCCGGCGTGCTGGCCGTGACGAACGCCACGATCCACGCCGTCAGCGGGCCCGCCATCGAAAACGGCACTATCGTCATGCGCGACGGGCGGATTGAAGCCGTGGGGGCAGCCGTGCCGATCCCTGCTGACGCGAAGGTCATCGACGCTGCCGGCGCGCACGTCTATCCGGGCTTCATCAACGCGCGCACGACCGTGGGCCTCAACGAGCCCGGACCCCGCGGGTTCGAGGACGTGAACGAAATAGTCGATTTGAGCCCGCACCTGCGCACCCGCGTCGCGTACCACGCAGAGAGCGACGCCATCCCCGTCGCAAGGGCCAATGGCATCACCACCGTAGCGGTCGCCCCGACGGCCGGCACGTTCGGCGGCGAGGTGGCAGTGATGAACCTGGACGGCTGGACCTGGGAGGAAGCGACGCTTCGCCCGAACGCCGGCATCGCGTTCACCTTCCCCGTCGTCGGCGGCGGTGGCCGAGGGGGCCGTGGCGGCCGCGGCGGACCGGCGCCGGACCGCGCGTACGAGGATCTGGAGCGTGAGCGGGCGCGTAAGCTGGACGAGCTCGCCAGCCTGTTCGAACGGGCGCGCGCGTACGCCAGAGCCGGTCCGGAGAGGACGATGGACTGGACGCTCGAAGCGCTCGTGCCCGTCGTCGAGGGGCGGCTCCCGCTCATCACCACCGCGAACCGTGCCGACGAGATCCGCGACGCAGTGGCGTTTGCCGGCCGTGTGAACGTCCGGCTCGTGATCAGCGGGGGAATGGAAGCCGCAGCGGTGGCGCCGCTGCTCAGGGAGAACCGGATTCCTGTGATCCTGGGCAACGTGCTGTCGCTCCCACAGAGCGAGGATGTCTCGCATGCGGCCACCTATCAGCTTGCCGGCGAGCTGGCTCAGGCCGGCGTGAAGGTGGCGTTCTCGACGGCCGACAGCACCAACGTGCGCCTGCTGCCCTACCTGGCCGCCATATCTGTCGCGTGGGGAATGGACCGCGATCAGGCGATCAGGGCACTGACGATCGACGCGGCCGAGATCCTCGGAATCGGCAGTCGGGCAGGCACGCTCGAGCGTGGCAAGGATGCCAACCTCTTCGTCGCGAAGGGGGACCCGCTCGAGATTCGCACCGTGGTCACGCACGTCGTCATCGGCGGCCGCGAGGTCGGCGTCGCCAACCGCCAGGAGGCGCTCTTTGAGAAATACATGTCGCGTCCCTGACGGCGTGCGCGAGCGGAGAAGCGGCATGCACACCGGGGCCCGGATCTGGACGGCCCTGGCGGCGGCTGCCGCGGCGTTCGCGGCTGGGACGGCCGCCGAAGCACCCCACGTCTACGCCATCCGCGGCGCGCGCATCGTCACCGCCGCCGGGGCGCCGGTGGCGTCCGGCACCCTCGTGCTGCGCAACGGGACGATCGAGGCGGTAGGGGCCGACGTCCGCGTACCCGGCGATGCGGTGCTGATCGAGGGCAGCGGGCTCACGGTCTACCCGGGGTTGATCGACATGGGCAGTGCCACGGGCCTGGACATCCAGGCCAGCCCGACGCCTCCGGCCAACCTGCGCACCACCGAGGATCAGGAACGCTGGAAGCGCAGCGTCATCTTCCGCCCCGATCTGACGGCAGCGAGCCACCTCGTGCCCGATTCTCCGGAGCTCGCGCGGCTGGCGTCGACGGGCGTGACGACCGTGCTCTCGACCCCGCCCGGCTCTCTGGTACGCGGGCAGAGCGCGCTGGTGAACGTGGCGGGCCCGCCGGACGAACCGCAGATTGGAGCGCTGGCGGATCCGCGCCGGGGCCTCCAGGTCGTACGGACCCCCGTCGCGCTGCACGTGGCGCTCGGCTCGTTCGGAGGGCGGGGCGGATATCCGGCTTCCCTGCTCGGCTCGATAGCTTTCGTCAGGCAGCAGTTCCTCGACGCGCAGCATCGCGACCAGGTCAGGCAGCACGAGCTGCGCTCGAAAGCGCGGGCCGGGGATCGGCTGGTCCACGATCCGGCGCTCGACGCGCTCCAGCCGGCGCTCGACCGCAACCTGCCGGTTGCGTTCGAGGCGAACCTCTCGCGCGAGATCCTGCGGGCGCTGGAGATGGCGCGGGAGTTCAAGCTCGATCCGCTGATCACGGGCGCCCGCGAGGCCGACCAGGTCGTTGCCGACCTGAAAGGCCAGGGTGCGCGCGTGATCTACAGCGTCAACTACCCTACGCGGCCCCGTGCGCTCGCACCGGACGCGGACGAGCC
>DASPFV010000321.1:0-11738 GCA_035620975.1 Vicinamibacterales bacterium | reverse complement strand
TCCGTCTACCTATTGCAATCCCATACGAGCCAGGCTAGGCTCATATGGGAGCCCAATAGGACATGACGCAGGACGATCGCCGATCCGTCTGGCAGGGCACGCTCTCGCTCATGGTGCTGCGCACCCTCCTCACGATGGGCGAGCAGCACGGCTATGGCATCGCACGCCGTGTGGAGCAGACGAGCGGCGGCAGGCTGTCGATCAACTACGGCACGCTCTATCCGGCACTCCTCAAGCTGGAGCAGGAAGGGCTGATCACGTCCTACTGGGGCACGTCCGACAACAACCGCCGGGCGAAGTTCTACAGGATTACGCGCGCCGGCCGCAAGCAGCTCGAGCGCGACACGAAGGAATGGGAGGCGACCGCGGAAATCATGACCCGCTTCCTGACACCCAGCGAGGAGTGATTGCGCATGATGCGGCACCTGCGAGCGGCGTGGCATCGCCTCCTGGGCGTTGTCCCCACCAGGCGCACCGAACGCGAGCTGGCGGACGAGCTCGAGAGCCATCTGCAGCTCCACGTCGACGACAACCTGCGCGCCGGCATGTCACCGGACGAGGCGCGGCGCCGGGCGCTCATCGCGCTGGGCGGACTCGAGGCCACGAAGGAAGCCTACCGGGATCGGCGGGGGCTCCCGGCGCTGTCCTCGCTCGGCCGCGACCTGCGATACGGCGCCCGCACGCTGCGGAAGAATCCGGGCTTCCTGCTCGCCGGCATAACCATCCTCGGCCTCGGCATCGGGGTGAACTCGGCGATGTTCACGGTGGTCAATGCCGTGGTGCTGCGTCCGCTTCCCTTCCCCGACGCCGACCGCATCGTCCGCCTGTGGCACACGCCGCCGCAGTCGACATTTCCCGGCATGCGCACGTTCAGCCTCTCGCCGGCCAATTTTGTCGACTGGCAGGCGCAGAGCCAGTCGTTCGAGGCCATGGCGATCTATCGCGGCGGACGTCCGACCCTGACGGGCCAGGGCCAGCCCGCGGCGGTGAGGATCGTGCGCGCCTCGGCCGCGTTCCTGCCCATCTTCGGCCTGAAACCGATCCTGGGGCGCGGCTTCCTGCCCGACGACGACTCCGACAGCGCCCCGCGCACGGTCCTGCTCAGCGAGGCGTTCTGGCGCTCCCGCTTCGGGGGCGATCCCTCGGTCGTCGGGCGATCGATCGTGCTGAACCGCGAGCCGTTCACCGTCATCGGTGTGGTGCCGGCTCCGTCGCTCCTGAGCCGCGTGCAGGTCTGGCTCCCGCTCCGCTGGGGGCCGGAAGACCGGAGTGAACGGGCGAACCACAACTACAGCGCGATTGCGAAATTGAAGCCCGGAGTCGCCGTGGCGACCGCACAGGCCGAGCTCGACGCCATCTCGATTCGTCTGGCCGAGCAGTATCCCGCCGAGAACAGGGACTGGGGCGCGCTCGTGCTGCCCTTGCACGAGGATCTCGTCGGCGACGCCCGTCAGTCTCTCCTCCTGCTGCTCGGCGCTGTGGCGTTCGTCCTGCTCATTGCCTGCGCCAACCTCGCCAACTTGATGCTCGTGCGCACCCATGGCCGCGCCCGGGAAATCGCGCTGCGCGGCGCGCTGGGGGCGAGCCGGGCGCGGGTCGTGCAGCAGCTCCTCGCCGAAGGCGTGCTCCTCGGCCTCGGGGGCGGAGCGCTCGGTTTCGTGGCGGCCCTCTACGGCATCGACGTCCTGGTTGCGCTGGTAGGGTCGGCGCTGCCGCGAGCAGAAGACGTGGCCGTGGACGGCCGTGTGCTCGCGTTCACCGCCGCTATTTCCGTGGCCACTGGTCTGATCGCGGCGTTCGTCCCGGCGTGGCAGCTGAGCGGCCGCGACGCGAACGATCTGCTCAAGCGCGGGTCGAGCCGCGGGAGCTCCGCTGGCGATGGTCGCCTGCGCCACGTGCTGGTCGTCTCGGAAGTGGCGCTCGCGCTGATGCTGCTGGTCGGCGCCGGCCTGCTGCTGCGCAGCCTCGGCCAGCTGCGGGGGGTGGACCCCGGCTTCGACGCCGCCAGCGTGCTGACGGCGGATATCGGCATCCCCGAAGCCAAGTACTCCACCGCCGAGCAGCGCAACCAGTTCTTCGACCGCGTGCTCCAGCGCATCAGCGTTCTCCCGGGCGTCGAGGCGGCCGCGTGGATCGACAATGTGCCGCTTCAAGGGGGGTCCACGCAGTATGTGGCGCCGGAAGGATGGCCGCCGGTGCAGGATTCGGAGCTGCCGACCGTGGCCGTACGACTGCCCTCGCCCGGGTACTTTCGAGCCGCCCGCATTCCGCTGCTCGCCGGCCGGGACTTCACCGGGAACGACACGCTCGGCAAACCCGGCGTGGTGATCCTGAGCGAGCGCACGGCACAGCGCTTCTGGCCAGGCCAGAATCCGCTCGGCAGGCGCGTCACGCTGAAGATGATCTCGGATGAGCCCCGCGAGGTCGTCGGGATCGTCGGCGAGGTCAAGACCGGGTCCCTCGAGGCGGGGGCCTCGGACTCGGAAACCGCCATCTACGCGCCCGCAGCGCAGTTCGCCTACGGTGGCTCGACGCTCTTCGTGCGCACGGCGGTCCCTCCCGAGTCTCTGACGCCCGCCGTGCTCGCGGCGGTTCAGGCCATCGATCCCGAGCAGCCGGTCCTCGACATCCAGACGATGGCGCAGGTCGTGGAAGCGTCGCTCGGCCAGCGCCCGTTTGCCGCCCGACTGCTGGTGGGCTTTGCGACCCTCGCGCTGGGGCTCGCGTCGGTGGGCATCTACAGCGTGCTGGCCTATACCGTACGCCAGCGCGTCCGCGAAATCGGCATCCGGATGGCGCTCGGCGCCCCGCAAGCCAGCGTGCTGCGGATGATGGTGCTGGAGGGGCTCAAGCCCACGCTGGCGGGTGTGGCCCTCGGCCTCGCGCTCGCCGCCGTGTTCGCGCGGCTCGGACAGGCATTCCTCTTCGAAGTCCCGCAGCACGATCCGGCAACGTTCGCCTCGATGCCCGCCGTCGTCATTGCGGTCGGAATCCTGGCGACATGGATCCCCGCGTATCGTGCCATGCGCGTCGACCCCATCGATACGCTGCGCGCGGAGTAGACGTCCCGGATCCGCGGTGAGGATGGGAGGCTACTTCTTCCGAATCTCCTGCAGCCGCTTCTTCAGGTACTCCTCGTACTCCTTCCTGAGCCCGGGATCGCGCGGCGATCCGTAGATCTCGCTGGACTTGTACTTGCTCTCGTCGAACTTCATCTTCGTCCATTCGTCGTGGATGCGTGTCTCGTCGGCCCGGTCGAGGATTTCCGTCACGAACGCGGGAGGCACGAAGTACACTCCCTCGCGATCGCCGACGACGAGATCCCCGGGCATGACCGTTGCCTGCCCGATCCGCACGGGAATGTTGATGCCGGTCAGCATCACGTTCCCGATCGGCGTCGGGTGGACGTGACGGAAGTACGCCGGCATCGGCATGTTGGCGATGCCTTCGAGATCGCGGACCGAGCCATCCAGCACGATCCCGGCCGACCTGGTCGCCTTCATGACGTAGTAGAAGAGGTTGTCGCCAACGATGGTCCCCCCGGCCTTCTTGCCGAACAGGTCGACCACGAGCACGTCGCCAGGCTGGAGCATGTCGATGGCGAACTGATTCGAGAGCCGTCCCTGCCCTGCGGCCTTCGCGCTGGCCTGCATGGGCTCGTCGATGTCGGGCCGGACCGGCATGAACTGCACCGTGAACGCGCGTCCGACCAGCTTCGTGCCGGGGTGGAGGATCTGGAAGCCATCCTCGTACTGGTTGGGAAATCCCTTGCGCGGAAGCACCGACCAGATGTCTTCGGCCGACAGCAGTCGTGCCCGTTCAATGAGCTCGTCAGGGATTCTGGGCCGCCCATCCGGAAACCGCTCGAAGGGATTCTGGGCACTGAGCTCGACGAGCTGCTCCTTCGTCAGCTTGAATACCTGCGTGACTCCAGGCGAGGCGAGGAAAAGGACCACGAGGAAGGCGGCAACCGAGAATCCGGTTCGACTGTTCATGCTTTGACTCCTGCTGGAATCTTACGGAGGCGTCGACTCCCGACAGCGCACAGCATGAGCACACGCCGCTGGCAAGTCAACCGTGACCGACTGTCTGCCGCTCAGCGCCGATACGCGGCGAAGTCATCCCAGACTCTCTGGACGACCTTCGAATCGACGACGCGCGTATCCCCGTTCTCGGGCTCCTTCTCCGAGTACAGGACGAGCCTGACCTCGGCGCACGCAGGTCCGAACGCGCCCGGATCGTAGACGTAGAGGCCCTCCAGCATTGTCTCGGTCTCCGAGATCGGCATGTCGAGCGTGAACCGGTGTATCGGCATCACCTCGGTGGGACCGCAGAAGGCCTGCAGGCGCGAGAAGCCGGACGAGTATCGCTTGATGGCGGGAATGGAGATGCCCTGCGTGCTCGCGGCCCCGCGCGCGACGGTCGTCCAGAACCCCTCGACGGCCTTCGGCGTCACCCGGACCAGGAGCACAGGCGGGAAGTCCGCGACGTACGCCGACCAGTGGCCGAACTCCATCCGCGGCGGCGCAGGTGCCACGTCCGGATCCGCCTTCCGCGTGTCGTGACTCGTCGTGCGGTGCGTCTCGGGCGACTGATACTGCATCGCATAGGCGACCGGCGGCGTGACGAACGTCACGTCGAACGCCGATGACGAGATCTGATACGGACTCAGGCTCCTTACACCCCGATCGGCCGCGGCTTTCAGGGCGTCCACCGGGAAGGGGCGGAGCGGTTCCGTCGGGAGCGGCAGTCCAGGCGGCGCCTCGCCGTCCCGCATCTTCGGCTCCGCAGCCGCAAGGACTTCGCAGACAGCGGCCGTTCGAGCGATCCGGTGTTCTGCACGCTCCCGTCCGTCCCTGTCGGCGGCAGGCGTGGTGAGCCCCACGACACGCCCATCGCTCGTGAACACCGGGCCGCCGGGGCTCTCGCGCGTGATCAGGAGCGTGGACTCGATCTCCGGCCCTTCGAGTCGGCTCACGGTTCCGGTCTCGAGGCCTCTCTGCAGCCGCAGCGATACCCCGACGGCAAAAAGATCGTCCCCACCGGCGATCGCTCGCGCCTCCTCCACGCACGACAGCGGGACCGGCTTCACGCCTGCGATGGCCTCGGGGTCGACGCGTACGACTGCGACGTCGCCAGCGTGGTTCGCCGCGAGCACGGTGCCAGCCACCTTGAGGCTCGGGGTGGGCTGCACTTCGACCGTTGACGAGGAGCCGATGCCGGGGAGGCTCGTCGCGATGAGCCCTCTCGCGTCGATCACGAAACCCGACGCATGGGCCCTTGGGGTCCAGACTGCAACGACGCTGCCCTGCCACTGGGGCAGGAGGAAGGAGCCGTCAGTGTCAGGCGAGGGATCGGGAGCGCCCGGGTCGCCGGCAGCCGCCGCGATCTCTGCATTCTCGACAGTCAGATCCAGGGACACGTCGCGGCCCGCGGCGATGTCGACAACCTGTCTCCATTCATAGGCTCGACCCGCGAACCGGACGGCACGCTCGGATTCCACCGTGTAATTGCCAGGCCGCAGCTTCACGGTTGCAGTGCCGTCGTGTGCGGTCAGGACCAGCCGCGGCGCGGCGCTCGCCGGATTCTCGCTGACGAGCAGCCCATGCCGCGCCACGGGCACGGCCGACCCCTGGGAATCGACCAGGACGATCCGGATCTGAAGGGTCCCGAGCTCCTGGCCGGCGGCGGCCGCCATGACGCCTGCTAACGCAACGACAGCCACTGGCCGGAGCATGCAGACCATCGTCTTGCTGACGAGGTTCGAATGTCAACGAGGCCGCTCGGGCAGACGGTCCCGATCGGTTTCCCCCCCCGACAACCTCATCCACACACCAGTTGTGCTCACACTCGACAAGTGCGGCTGCGGCTCACAGCGCATCTCGCCGAACACGACCTCGCACGAAATCGGGCACGCGATGGGGTTCTGGCACGCGAAGGGGCGCTACATCATGCGCGGCCAGGTGCAGGATCCCTGCGACTCCTTCGAGCGCGAGGTCATGACCGACGCGGAGGCGTTCCACGCGCGGGTCGCGTACAGCCGGCCGCCGGGCAACCGCGATCCCGACGTGGACCCGGACAACTTCACGATGGTGACCGACGGCGCACTGGGCCGGAGCCGGCCCGTCGTCTGCCGCTGACGGCCGGTCACCTGCGCGATCCGCCGCTCCCGTTCTGCAGCACCGTGACGACCGCCCCTCGGGGAAACGGCCACGCCCACCCGTGGCTGGTGCCGATCGTCTGCCACTCGCCCGTCTGCAGCCTCTGAAGCTCGGCCCTGAACACGCGGCCGCCGCGAGAATGCTCCCGGATCCGGTACGCGCCACCGAGCAGGCCGTGCACCGCATCACGGTACGCCTCCACGATCTCCGGCCGCGTGCACGGGAACCAGCTGAGCCAGAACGCGCCCGCGCTCAGGTGCAGCTCGTCACCCTGCAGGTTCAGGCTCACATCGAAGTCGAGCCCGGCCTGCTGGCGGATGTTCATCTCGAGATCGACCTGCGCGGGCTCGTGATCCAGGTCCATGGCGAGGTGCGGGAATGCCTGCCGGATCTCCTCGAAGAGCCGAACCATCGCGGAGTGATCGACACGGTTGCGCACGAGAAATCCTGGCTGGTGTTCAGTTGGGTCAGTGATGCATACCAGAGTCCCGTGACCATCGAACCGTCGTGACCATCGTGGTCACGGTCGGTTCGTGCGTGGGGGACCGAAGTGAATTCCGGATGGAGCCCCCTCGCCTATCTCGCTCGCGCCACGACCAGCGTCAGGTCGTCCTCCTGCACGGCGCCGCTGAAGCGCTGGACCTCCGCGATGATCGTGGAGACCAGGCCGTCGATGGGCAGGTGCACTGCGTGCTGCACGAGGTCGAGCAGCCGCTCTTCGCCGAAACACTCCCACTGATCGTCCATCGCTTCCGTGATGCCGTCGGTGTAGACGATCAGCGTGTCCCCGGGGGCGAGCGTGACCTCGTCGACGGTACAGGACCACGCCGGCAGCAGCCCGACGGCGGGAGCCGTCGGCTCGAGCCACGACGTGCCTCCGCCCGCGCGCACCAGCAGCGGCGGGGTGTGGCCGCAGTTCGCGTAGACGAGCCGGCGGGTCGTATCGTCGTAGCGTCCGAAGAACAGCGTCGCATAGTGATGCGGCGCCGTGGTCTCGAACAGCTGCCGGTCGATGGCCGTCAGGAGCGCGGTCGGATCCTGCCTCGCCTGCACCGACTGGGCCCGCAGGTGTGCCTGCAGGTTGGCCATGAGGAGCGCGGCCGAAATTCCCTTCCCCGAGATGTCGGCCAGGATGAGCGCGAGGCATCCGTTGCCGAGCTCCAGGAAATCGTAGTAGTCGCCGCCCACGGCGCGCGCCTGGAGGCAGGCGCCGCGGAAATCCAGCGTGGCGACGGTGGGCACGTGCTGCGGCAGGAGCCGGGCCTGGACCTCGTGTGCGATCGCGAGCTCCTGGGCCGTGCGACGCTCGGACTCGATTTGCTGGGCCATCCGTTCGGCCAGCATCATGTTCTCGAGCGCCAGCCCGGCCTGCCCGCACACCGACGCCAGGAGGCGGCGATCCTCACTCGAGTACGGCTCGTCCGATCGGCGCGGGCCGAGGAGCAGAAGGCCCATCATCGCGCCGGCGCGGGCCGTCATCGGAACCGCACATTCCGGTCCCAGTGGCGCGAGCAGCGGCACCGGATGAGGCTGGTCTTCGTGCTGCTCCACGACGAACGGCTCCCCTTCTCTCGCGAGCTGCGCCAGGGCCGGATCGCTCAACGGGAGCGACGTGAGTTCGGGCGGCACGTCGCCGTGGACGACTCCCAACGTACCGTCCTCCGCGTCCACATACACCACGAGCGACGCCGGCCGGAGCGCGTCGTCCAGGCACTTGCTCAGGAGCGCCGCCAGCTCGTGCCGCGTCGTGCTGCGGGCGGCCTGCGGGGCGAGGTCCTCGAGAATCCGGCGGGCGTCGTACGCGCTGCGGAAGAACGCCCGGTCGATCCGCTGCGCTACGCCGCGATGCACCCGCACGCCGGTCCAGGCCAGGACGAGCCCAAAGCCCACGCCGACGAGCAGACCGGTTGGCAGCGCCAGCTCGCCGCTGGGCGGGACGATACGCGGGAACAGCAGCGCGAGCGCGACGCTGGCGACGACGGCCAGGACGCCGACCACGACCAGCATGCCGCGCTGGACCAGCAGGTAGCGCGCGCTGCGCTGGAGCAGGAGCGGGATTTCGATCACGCGGTGCTTGATCACCGCGTAGGCAAACGAGATCGGCACGAGGTGCAGAGCGAAGACTGCCGGCGCCCAGACCCAGAACGGGAAGACGTCGTAGGGCTCGGCCCGCCCCGACAGCACCTGGAGCCCGACGAACGGCGTCACGCCGACGACCGTGCCCCAGACGATTACCCCCGTGCGACGACGAGCGTCCCGATCTGGTGCCGCCTTGTAGCTCCAGATGAGCGATGCGGTGCCCAGCAGGAAGCTGAGGAGTCCCGCCAGGCCCAACGCGACCCCGACGGGCTGCCACCACGGCTGTGAGACGATCCGCAGCAACGGGTCCCACGTGCCGGCCCCGATGACCAGGACTGCGACCGGCAGTCCGACGCCGAGGCCGAGGACGAGCAGCCAGGTCTTGAGCCGGGGAATGCGGCGATCGATCGGAGAACGGGCTGGAAACTGCGCGAAGAGCGAGTAGAACAGCGCCGGCATCAGCGCGTTGAAGACCATCTTGTAGCCGACGGCGAACCGCCGCATGCCCGCGGGCGCCAGCGAAGGATCGAGCGGCGCCGCCGCGATGAACCCCGCGAAGAGGAGGGCCACCAGCCAGGCGTTGCGATCCTGCGGACGCTGCAGGAGGAGCACCGCCATCAGGACGAGGAAGCCAATCGGATACAGCCGAAGGAGCTCCTGGGCAACCGTCCTCAGCGACATTGGCTCGGCGGTCGCCGGCGGCGCCGCCAGGACAACCGTTACCTCGAGCGTGCGCGGCTCTCCCGGCCGCTGCACGCCGAGTCGAATCCGCTGCCCTGGCGTTCCGCGGTAGACGAAGTCGTACAGCGGAGCCCGGGTTGTGAGCGGCTCCTCCTCGATCGACACCACGTGGTCACCCGGCCTGAGGCCGGCAATATCGGCTGGCGAGCCAGGCTCGACGCCCCTCACCGGGAGCGAAGCCGTATCGAGCGAATACTCGGTATCGATCCCCAGCCGACCCGTCCGGGAGCTGCCGGTGTAATACATCCAGCCGAGCGCATACCAGCTCGTGCAGACGACGAGGAGACTGGCAAGCGCGAGCGCACGCGGACGGCCGAGGCGCCGGAGAAAGATGGAGAGAGCCAAGGTTCTGTCCCATTGTGACCGAACACGACGGGCGATGCGCCAACTCATCTGAAGTGCTGGCACCCGCGTTGCTCCCTCGACGCCCAGGAGGCGACATGGACGAACGGGACGAGACGAAAGTGCTGGGCGACATCAACCCCGAGCCGCAGAAGAGAACCCGGCCGCTGAATCCGGAATCCGGAGAGGTCGCCGACGATCCGCATCGGTCCGTTGGTGGAGGATCGCAGCAGGACCGGACCGAACACTCCGGCTCGCGGGACGTGACCGAGGGGACCACCGGAGGCACGGGGCCGGAGGTTGGCGGCTCGAGGAACCTCAGGACCGGCTCGGGGACGACCGGGAGCGACATCGGGAATCGGCCCGAGTAGCCCCCGAGTAGCCCCCGATTAGCCAATGACGGCGGGCCCCGAGTCCGGGAGGGTCCGCCACAGGCCGGCAGGCGGCCATTGCCAGATTCTCCCGTTCAGGGATAGCTTGCAGAGGTGACCGACGGGAAGAAGGCCGCGGCCGACGTGCGCATCGAGACATGGACGCCCGACGGCCCCGGCGACCGGCTCGATCGCGATCTGGACATGCTCGCCGGAATCCTGCACGCGGTCGTCCACGACGGCGCCGGTGTGAGTTTCGTCGTCCCGTTTTCCCTCGACGAGGCGAGAGCGTTCTGGGTCGAGAAGGTCCTGGGCGGCGTCCGATCGGGCACGCGACGCGTCGTCGTGGCCCGCGATCGTGGAACGATCGTCGGCACCGTTCAAATGGATCTCGCGATGCCGCCGAATCAGCAGCACCGGGCGGAGGTCGCCAAGCTGCTGGTCCATCCGAAGGCACGCCGGCAGGGAATTGCGCGCGCGCTGATGCAGGCGCTCGAGACGCTGGCCCTGGCCGAGGGGCGGACCCTCCTGACGCTCGATACCTGGACCGGCAGCCATGCCGAAGCGCTCTACCGATCCCTCGGCTACGTCGAGGTCGGGGTGATCCCGCGGTACGCGCGGGGATCGCTGACCCCGCAGCTCGAGCCCGCAACGATCATGTACAAGGAACTGCAGTCGGTGCAGTGAGCGGACGCGAAGAGCCCAGCGAACGGCGTGCGCCTATTCCGGCGGAGCCTGTTCGCTCGAAGCTTCGATACCGTGATCTCGTGCAGGAGCTGACGCCGACGTGGGCCCGGACGTCGGTCTGCCAGTCGAGGCCGACGAATCCGTGACATCGGAGGAGCCTCGAACGGCCAGGGTTTCGTCCCGAGTCGACCGACTCGGCGTGCTCTGCCAGATCACCAGCAGGCTGGGACCAAACAGGAGCAGGGCCGCCGCCAGCGCCACGGCCCACGGCACTGCAGCCGCGCGCCAGTGGAAGCCCTGAGGAGTGGTCGTCAGGATCGAGGCCGTGATCGGCAAGTGGCTCTGCAAACAGGAGCGCTCGACTGAAAGAGCCTGTGAGGTTGACGGCGGCCTGGCCTCCGGCTCGAAGATCGAATCGAGCTCGCCCTCGAACTCCCGGCCTGCCCGACACGTCGTCTCCGATTCGGACGCGAACTCCAGCAACCCATTCGCGTTGCCGTCGACGACCTGGTAGTCCAGGGTGGTCCCGGGAACCCGAGCCGCCGCTACCGTCCAGGAGAGACGTGTCACTGGCCTGACTGCGGGGTGAGCCGATGACGGATCCGTTTCCGCACGTCCGAACGACTCGGACGAGAACAACGACAGACCTTCCAGCTCGCCGTCCCCGATCTGAGACATGGCTCGACTCTGCGAACTGGGTAGCAAGACCGTCGCCGCGAGCGACGGCGATGCTGGAGTGGCGTGGGGGGTCCGGCGGGGCGAAGCCCCCCCGGTTTCTCTTTAGCTGCCCACCCCGCCTGCGCGGGACCCGCTGAAGCCATGAAAGGCGCGCCAAAGGCGCGCCCCGCCGGAGCGGCCCGCCTGCGCCGCGTAGCGGCTTCGGCGAGGTCTCGCCGGAGCGCCTGCGGCGCGAAGGCGGAAGCGGGGATCGTGGGGCCCTGCGAGCGACGGCGATGCCGGGGCCCCCGGCGCGCGTTCTTCGCGCGCTGGGGTGGGGGTCCGGCGGGGCGAAGCCCCCCGGTTTCACCTTGGACAGATCGTGCCG
The DNA here is from genome assembly GCA_035620975.1 of Vicinamibacterales bacterium. GTDB lineage: Bacteria > Acidobacteriota > Vicinamibacteria > Vicinamibacterales > 2-12-FULL-66-21 > DASPFV01. The sequence continues at coordinate 312 of DASPFV010000321.1, read as the reverse complement.
ACCCCGAGGATTACGAAACTGTCGTCCCGGGGCGACCGCCCGCAGAAGTGCGCGGACGGGGCGACGAACGTCGCAGTCGGGGGGAACTCGAAGGGCTCGATTCGAGCGTGCCGCGAGGAGGAAGAGGCGGCGACTCGAGAGGGGCTGTTCGACCTCGACTATCGGACAGCGGTGGCCCGCGGATGTCCCGCCTCCACCTCGGTCAACGCTTCGTCCATCACCTGCAGGACGCTGTCGGCCTGCGCGCGCGAGAGCACCAGCGGCGGCGCCAGCCGCAGCGCATTCTTTCCTGCGCCGAGCACGAGCACGCCG
>DASPFV010000320.1:0-24556 GCA_035620975.1 Vicinamibacterales bacterium | reverse complement strand
ATTGACGTACTCCGCTGGGCCGACCGTACGTCAATGCAAGACCTGACCCCAGGGATCCTACCGGCCGTGCAGCGCCACGATCATCCGGTCGAACGCGTACAGCAGATCCTCACGGTTCGAGTACGGCCCGGGCGCGTAGGCGCGCGACGAGATGCCCGCCTGCGACAGCTCGCACACGTGCCAGTCCTGTCGGTTCGTCATGTCCCAGAACTCGACGGCGTCCGAGGGATCGAACCCCGGCCTGCTCATCTCCCCTGGCTGGAAGTGCCACTCGCACACGTTGATCGTCCGGTCCGGCGCCATCGGCCACAGCGTGTGCACCATCATGTAGTCGGGGTGCAGACTGAGGAGCATGTTCGGGAAGATCGCGTAGTAATACACCCGACGCCGATCCTCGGCCGAGAGGCCCGGCAGCAGCTCCCGCCGGCAGGTGCCGTCGCGCGACAACGTCTCGACGCCGGGCCGCAAGTCCATGCGGCCTCCCATGTAGGTCGGCCGCAGCGGCTCGTTCTCGCCGCTCAGATAGTGCGACAGCCTGTTGAGCGCCGGGTGCAGGTTGGGACAATGCAGGCACTCGTTGTAGTTCTGGATGATCAGTTTCCAGTTGGCCTTGACGTCGTAGACGATGCGCCGGCCGAGGCGCAGATCCTGCATCCGCCAGTCGCGAAACTTGCCCGGCAGGTCGGCCAGCTGCGTCGCGAGCGGCTCTGGTGAGGCCGACAGGTTCAGGAACACGTGCCCGTCCCACTCGTCGGCGTGGACGGCGTGCAGCGGGTAGGCGTCCTTCCGGAAGTGCGGCACCTCGTCCATGTGCGGAGCGCCGATCAGCCGACCGTCGAGCGCATAGGTCCACGCGTGGTAGGGGCACTGGATGCTGCCGCCGAACGTACCCGCCACTTCGGTGCAGAGCCGTGTGCCGCGATGCCGGCACACGTTGTAGAAGGCGTGGACCCGGCCCGCTGGACTCCGGGTCAGAATCACGCTCTCCCCGAGCACGTCTCTGAGCACGAACTGCCCGGGCGCCTCGATCTCCTGGGCGCGGCCGGCGCAGATCCACATCTCGAGGAACAGCGCCTCCATCTCGCGCTGGAAGTACGTCCGATCGACGTAGTACGCGGCCGGAAGCGTCGTGGCTCCCTCCGGCATCACATCGCGCGGCTTGATGGCGAGATCCGTGTCCGGCATGAGGTTCATGATACAACCTCCACGTGACGACCCCGGTCGTGCCGGCGCTCCCCGAGGGCCAGGCAGCAGGGCTCAGACGTGAGCTCGGCCGATGGGATCTGACGGCCTTCGGCGTCAACCAGGTGATCGGGGGCGGCGTCTTCGCGCTCCCCTCGGTCCTCGCCGCGATCGTCGGCGCCTGGAGCCTCGCGGTCATTCTCGCCGTGGGCCTGGGCTCGATGCTGATCGCCCTGTCGTTCGCCGAGGTGGCGAGCCGATTCGAGCGAACGGGCGGGTCGTATCTCTATGCGCGCGCGGCGTTCGGCCGCCTCGCGGCGTTCGAGGTGGGCTGGCTCCTGTGGTTCACCCGGACCGCGAGCTGGGCGTCGGTGATGCACGTGCTCGTGATGTCGCTGGGCTTCTACTGGCCGGCGCTGACGGCGGGAATCCCGCGTTTCGCCACGATGACCGCCATCGTGCTCGTCGTCACGGCCATCAACCTCCGCGGCATCCGCGAGAGCAGCCTGGCTGTCAACGCCCTGACGGTCGGCAAGCTGACGCCGCTGCTCGTGTTCATCGCCGCCGGCCTGTTCTTCGCTGAGCCCGGCCGGCTGGCGCCTGGAACCGCGCCGTCGCTCGCGGAATGGTCCGCTACGGGACTGCTGATGATCTTTGCGTTCGGCGGCTACGAGACGCTGCCGATCGTCGCGGGCGAAGCCCGCAATCCCCGCCGTGGCGTGCCGTTCGCGCTGGTGGCAACCATCGCCGTCGTGACCGTGGTGTACGCGCTCATCCAGGCGGTCGCCCTCGGCACGCTGCCCGGGCTCGCCTCCTCGCGCACGCCGCTGGCCGACGCCTCACTGGCCTTCCTCGGTGCTGGCGGCGCCGCGCTCATGACGCTGGGCGCGGTCATCTCGACGAGCGGCAACAACCTGGGCGGCGCGATCTCCGGCTCGCGCATCCTGTTCGCGATGGCCGAGCAGGGAGATCTGCCGCGGTTCATGGCGCGCGTGCATGCGCGCTACCGCACTCCGGTGACCGCGATCCTCGTGACGTCCGCGGTGACGTACCTGCTCGCGCTCAGCGGAACGTTCAGTGCGCTGGCCGAAGCGAGCGCCATCAGCCGACTGGTGACCTATCTCGTGACGTGTGCCGCGGCGCTGAGGCTGCGCCACGCCCGCTTTGCGGGCCTCGTCGAACCGGCGACGTTCACGGTTCCGTTCGGCCCGGCCATTCCGCTTGCGGCGATCGGAATTGGCCTCGCGATCCTGGCGGGCGCCACGCGAACGCAGCTCACGGCCGGTGCACTCGGGCTCCTCGCGGGAGCCTTGCTGTACCTGGCGCTGGCGGATCGGAACACGGAGGGGGGTGAGAGGTCATGGTCATGAAAGTGCTGCTCGCGGCGATGATGCTGGCGGTTTCGGTTCCCGGTGTGTCCGCCCAGGGCGCCGTGTTCCTCGTCCGCCACGCGGAGCGGGCCGACATGGGTACGGCGGCCGCGGCGACAATGAGCCCTGACCCCGAGCTCTCCCCGACCGGGCACCAGCGCGCCGAGTCGCTCGCGGCCATGCTCCGGGACGCCAGGGTCACCGCAATCTTCGCGAGCGAGTTCAAGCGGACGCAGCAGACCGCGGCGCCGCTGGCCAAGGCGCTCGGACTCGACGTGACGACCGTGAAATCGAACGAGCCCCACCGCCTGCTGCAGCTCGTCAGGGCAGCCACGGGGAACGTGCTGGTCGTCGGCCATTCGAACACGGTCCCCGACATCATCCAGGGGCTGGGCGTCTCCGATCGCGTCACGATCGCCGAGACCGAGTACGACAACCTGTTCGTGGTGAGTCCTGGCTCGCCGCCGCGGATGATTCGACTGCGCTATCGCTGATTCCCGGTGCGGTTGCCCCCCGGCCTGGAGCCTGCGAGGCGAAAAGACACGAGACTACTCTTGACACTACCCAGCAGATTCGGCTCGAGCGATCCGCAGAACGTGGTATGCGAGGCAACCGTGAGCGGGCGTGACAGGGAGCACGCAAAACGCGCCTGAAGCGTGACCGCAGCGCCGGGGTGTGGAACCACCGCGGGTCGCAGACCGCGAAACCAGGCGCGTTCTTCCGCAGCCGCATGAGGTGGACCGGAGCATGCCACCTCCCGCGAGGCTGCAGCGAATCCGGCAACGTAGCGTTGAGAAGGACACGATGACGTCACGACCGTCGGTGCGCACCGGCGCGCCACGGCCGGCACGATGCGGGATAATCCCGCATGGCCCATCATCGCGTCGCGTCCGTCTCCCTCGGATTGGTGCTGAGCCTTGCCGCCCCCTCGTCGGCGCCGTCATCGACCCAACGCGGAGCCGGGGATCTCTCTCCGGACCAGCTGGCCCGCCTGTGGGATGCCGAGCACGTCTCGCCGCCGATCCCGGCGCTGCTCGGTCACGCCGACGTCGTCAGGAGGCTGGACGATCTGTCGAAATCCGCCGCAGGCCTCTTCCAGGTGGTGCGGGCCGGGGAATCGGTAGAGGGCCGCTCGATTCACCACGTGCGCGCCGGGACGGGTCCGTCCGGGGTGCTGCTCTGGTCACAGATGCACGGCGACGAGCCCACCGCGACCTCGGCGCTCTTCGATCTGTTCGAGTATCTCCGGCGCCATCGCGACGAGCCCGTAGCACGCCGCATTCTCGGCGCCCTGACACTTCACGTCGTCCCGATGCTGAACCCGGATGGAGCCGAGCGCTTCGAGCGCCGGAACGCGCAGGGCGTCGACATCAACCGGGACGCGCTGCGGCTCCAGACCCCGGAAGGCCGGATTCTCAAGGAGCTTCGCGATCGTCACGAGCCGCGCATCGGCTTCAACCTGCACAACCAGGGCTGGCGGACCTCCATCGGCGATCCGCCCCGGCCGGCGTCGATTTCGCTGCTGTCGGTTGCCTACGACGAGGCGCGGACGGAGAACGCCGGCCGCCGCCTGACCAAGCGGCTCTGCGTCGTGATTCGGGACGCGCTCGAACCGCTGGCTCCCGGACAGATCGGGCGATACGACGACGCGTTCGAGGTGCGGGCGTTCGGCGACAACATCACGCGGTGGGGCACCCCGGTGGTGCTCATCGAGACCGGGGCGTGGGCGTCTGCGGATCCGGATCCCGCGCTCGTCCGGTTGAACTTCGTCGCGCTGGTCACGGCTCTGGATGCGCTCGCGTCGGGACGCGTCGACCGGGCGGACGTGCGGGCCTACGAGGAGCTTCCGCTGAACGAATCGCGCCTGTTCGCCGTTCTCATCCGCAACGCGATCCTCATTCCGGGGTCTGGGATACCTCCATTCACGGCCGACGTCGGGATCACCGCCGCGCGCCGCGTGCGTGGCGAGGGGGCGCGCCGCGACCTGCAGACCGTCCTGAACGTGGACGATCTCGGGGACCTTCGAACGTCGAGTGGGTTGCAGTCGATTGACGCAACGGGAATGACGGTGATTCCCGCCACCTCGGACTCGATCGAGCCGGGTCAGGTGATCGATCTGCCCGAGTGGCGGACCCGCGTGGCGACGCCCGTGGCCGTTGGGCAGCCCGCCCGCCTCGCACTCGTGAAGCCAGCGGCGGAACCCGGGAAGTTCGCGGTCGAAATGGTCATCAGGTAGGCTCGGCCGCGTCCCGCTTTCCAGGAGAAGCTCCGTCTGAAGAGGGTCGAGCCGAGATGAGGCGCTCGGCGCCGGCAGCTGACGCAGCCATCTCCGCCTTCACTCGGAAGCCGGCCGTCAGTCCGTGAGCGGGCGCACGCGCTGGTAGACGATCTTCCCGTCGAAGATCGTGGCTTCCACGGTCGTGGACGCGAGCAGGTGCGGCGGCGCGCTGAAGATGTCGCGCGAGAGGATCACCAGATCGGCGAGCATGCCCGGCTCGAGCGTACCCTTGCGCTGTTCGTCGAAAGAGGCCCACGCCGCATCGGAGGTGTAGGCCCGGATGGCGGCCTCGAGCGTGATCCGCTGCTCCGGGTGCCACCCGCGCTCAGGCTGCCCGTCCACGGCGGTTCGTGTGACGGCGGTATGGATCCCCAGCAGGGGATTGAGGCCGACGACCGGCCAGTCGCTGCCGAATGCGAGCCGGCCCCGGCCAGCAACGATGCTCCGATAGGGCCACCCGCGTGAAGCGCGCTCGGGGCCGACGTTTCGGGACCAGACGTCGATCTGGCTCGGTGTTGGCGTGCCGTGGTAGGGCTGCATCGAGGCGATGACGCCCAGCGCGCCGAATCGCGGCAGATCGATGGCGGCGACGGTCTCGAGGTGCTCGATCCGGTGGCGGCGCCCCCGAGCCGGCACGGGGTTGGAGCGGGCCGCGTGCGCGTATGCGTCGAGCGCCATCCGAACCGCCCGGTCGCCGATCGCATGCGTCATCACCTGCCAGCCTCGCGCGTCGAGCAGCCGTACGGTCCGGTTGAACTCGTCGACGCCCACCGTCGGCGTGCCCGACGAGCTGGCGTTGGCATACGGCTCCAGCATCGCCGCCGTGTGGGCCTCGATGACGCCGTCGAGCATGGCCTTGACCGCGCCCGTCTTGAAGAGCGGATCGTCCGGGTACTCGCGCCGCACCTTCTCGATCTCGTCGATCTCGGCGTCGCTCATGACCCCCTTCACCGAGAGCGCGGAGTAGACCCGCAGGTCGAGCTCCCCGGCACGGCGCAGGTCCGCGTAGAGGGAGAACTCCTCCGGACTGCCGCTCGCGTTCTGAACGCTGGTGATGCCGTTGCGGTGGGCCTCGACCATGGCCGCGCGCAGGGCGCGTTCGCGATCCTCCCCGGTGGGTTCGGGGACGAGCCGGCCGACGAGCGACATGGCGGCTTCCTTCAGCACGCCCGTTGGCTCGCCGGTTCGCGGGTCCTTGACGATGATGCCGTTGCGCGGGTCGGCCGTCCGCTTCGTGATGCCGGCCAGGGCCAGGGCTTTCGAGTTCACCCAGGCGGTGTGGCCGTCGTAGGCGACGAGGTGGGCCGGTCGATCGGCGACGATCTCGTCGAGCAGTTGTCGCGTGGGGAGACCGTCGGGAAAGGGCTGGTAGTACCAGCCCCGCCCCAGCACCCACGGGCGATCAGGGTTCGCCGCCGCCCACGCGGCGATACGCTGCCGGATCTCGGCGATGGTCGTGGCGTTCAGCAGGTCGATGCGATCGAGCGCGATCCCGCCGCCCACGAAATGGACGTGGGCATCATTGAATCCGGGAAGGACGGCCGCGCCACGGGCGTCGATGACCGTCGTCTGCGGCCGCTGCAGGCGCATGATCTCGCGCTCGCGCCCGACGCGAAGAATCTGGTTGCCGCGCACCGCGACGGCTTCCGCCATCTCTCCGTCCGCTATGGCCGTGTAGACGACCGCGTTGCGCACGATCAGGTCGATCGGCCCCTCGTTCTCGTCACGCTGGGCGCCGACAATCAGGCCCGCAATCAGCGTAGCCGCAACGATGGCAACGACGGCGTAGGCCGTGAGGCGGGCTGCCATTGCACCTCCCCGGGGCGCGGCGGTCGGAAGCCGCCGGCGCTCGCAGACTGGAGGCGGCATTCTAGCACGCGGCCCCCGTGGTAGAGTTCGCACCCATGCCTCGGGCCGCGGCGGCCGGACCGTCCACCGAGTCCGATCTGGTCCGCGCCATCGGGCTCCGCTCCGCAATCCTCCTCGTCATCGGCAGCGTCGTCGGCACGGGCATCTTCCTGACGACGGGCACCATGGCCGTGCAGATCCCCTCGGCGTCGCTCCTGCTGCTGGCGTGGACGCTCGGCGGGCTGGTCTCGCTGGCGGGCGGGCTCACGTATGCCGAGATGGGGGCGATGTTCCCGCGATCCGGGGGCGTCTACGTCTTCCTGCGCGAAGGTTACGGTCCGCTCCCGGCGTTCCTCTACGGCTGGGCGGCCATGCTGGTCGTGCTGAGCGGCGGGATCGCGGCCGTGGCGGTCGGCTTCGCCGAGTACCTCAGCTACTTCATCGCGCCGCTCTCGTCACGCAACGTCCTGTGGACGGTCGAGACCGGCGTGGGCGTGCTGTCGCTCTCCGCCGGTCAGCTGGTCGCGGTCGCGAGCATCCTCGCGCTCGGAGCGATCAACTACGTCGGCGTCCGCAGCGGCAACCTCGTCAACGTGGTGCTGACCGCCGCGAAGATGGGAGGGCTCGCCGCGCTGCCGCTCATCGCGCTCGTCGCGGCCCGCGTGACGCCGGCGTTCCAGCCGGTGATTCCCGCCGACCTGCCGCGTCCCGCCGCCTCGTTCGGCGTCGCGATGATTGCCGTGCTGTGGACCTACGAGGCGTGGTACTTCATCACGTACGCCGCGGGAGAGATCGTGGAGCCGCAGCGCAACATCCCGCGAGCGCTGGTAGGGGGCATCCTCGCGATCACCGGCGTCTACGTGGTCGTGAACGCGGCCTATCTCTTCGCGCTCCCGATGGACGAGATGCGCGGGGTCGTCCGGATCGGGGAGCAGGCGGCCACGGCGATGGTGGGGGCCTGGGGCGCCACGTTCGTCGCCCTGACCGTCGTCGTCTCGGCGCTCGGCTGCAACGTGGCGGCGCTGCTGGCGGGCCCGCGACTGCTCTTCGCGATGGCGGCCGACGGCGTCTTCCTCCCGGCGGCGGGCCGCGTCCATCCCGTCTATCGCACTCCGCACGTCGCGATCGTGGCGCTGACACTCTGGTCGGCGCTCCTCGCGCTGTCGGGCACCTACGAGCAGCTCTTCACCTATGTGATGTTCGCATCGATCCTGTTCAGCGTCGCCACCGGAACCGCGCTGTTCCGTCTCCGTCGCACGAGGCCTGATGTCCCACGGCCGTACCGGACCTGGGGATACCCGGTCGTGCCCCTGATCTTCATCGGCGCCTCGCTGGCGTTCGTCGTCAACACGCTGCTCGAGCGCCCGGTCGAGTCGCTGATCGGTCTGGGACTGGTAGCGCTCGGTCTGCCAGTCTACTGGTACTGGAAGTTGCGCTGAGACGCAACGCAAAGCTCGCGGCTCGCAGGTCGCGGCTCGTTCGTTCAACCAGCGAAGGGCCCCTCACCGCTTGCGACCCGCAGCTGGAAGCTGGAAGCTGAAGTCATCATGCGATTCGCGATTCTCGGCTCCGGAGCGGTCGGCGGCTACTACGGGGCGCGCCTGGCCCGTGCCGGACACGACGTCACGTTCGTGGCCCGCGGCGCGCACCTGCGGGTCATCCGCGAATCCGGCCTGCACGTCCGCAGCCCCGCGCTGGGTGACTTCACCGTCCGGGCGCCGGCCGAGGAGGACACGGCGCGGGTGGGCACGGTCGACGCCGTCGTGATCGCGGTCAAGGCCTACGACAACGCGACCGCGCTGCCGCTCGTGCAGCCGATGCTGGGTGCGGAGACAGTCCTCCTGACGCTCCAGAACGGCGTCGACAGCGTCGACGAGCTGGCCGCGCTGTACGGCGAGGCGCCGATTCTCGGCGGGACGACGTATATCGCGGCGGCGCTGACGGCGCCGGGCACCATCGAGCAGACCGGCACGCACCGCCGGATCGTCTTCGGCGAGGTTTTCGGGACGCTGCCACGGCTGTCGCCCCGCGTGCAGCGCCTGCAGGCGGCTCTCGCCGATGCCGACATCCAGGCGGAAGCGGTGGGCGACGGTCGCGTTCCCATCTGGGAGAAGTTCGTCTTCCTCGTCCCGCTCGCCGGTTTCACGGGGGCCGCCCGTCTGCCGATCGGGCCGCTCTGGAGCGATCCCTACGTCCGCAACTGCTTCCTGGAGGCGTGCCGCGAAGTGGAGCGGCTGGCGCGCGCGGTCGGGGTTCCCGTCGCCGACGACGTGGTCGAGCGGATTTCGTCCTACATAGGCGGGATCCCCGGATCGATGCGGTCGTCGCTCCTCATCGATCTGTCACAGGGGAAGCGGATCGAGGTCGAGGCGCTCCAGGGGGCGGTGGTGCGTCGCGCGGCGGCCGCCGGTCTCGAGGTCCCGCTCACCTCGGCCCTGTACGCGGTGCTGAAGCCGTGGGCACACCCACCCGTCTGATCAGCGCCTCGTAGCGCGGGTTGCCCCGGAGCTTCTGCAGCGTGGGCTCGACGGCGATGAACACCGCGCCGCCCGACTGCGAGTCGACCAGCTTCTCGAGCCGGTCGAGCGCCACGTCGAGTTCGCCGAGATGGGTATTTACGATTGCCAGCGCGTAGTCGAGCAGGCCTGGCCGCTGCGTCGGAGCCGTGAGGAGCTTCTCGAGCCGCACCCGCCAGTAGCCCTCCTCGCCACCCCGCCGGTACGCGTCGAGCAGCTCCTGGCCGTCGAGCTGCACGCCGTAGCAAGGCTGCTGGCACGCGATGGCCGCGGCTTCCTCGAAGCGGCCGAGCTGTTCGTAGGAGGCCATCAGCAGGTTGCCGGCTTCCTGGAACCCCGGCGCGAGCTCCCTCGTGCGCACCGTCTCCCGGATGGCGTCCTCGTATCGTCCGCCGAAGTGCAGCGCCCAGCACACGCTCATGTTGACGAGCAGCGACAGCGGATCCAGCCGCTGCGCCGTGCGCGCCTCGTCGACGGCCTCGTCATGGCGGCCGACAGTGATGAGGTAGATCGCGTAGAGTGCGTGCGCCTGCGCGAGGTTGGGGTTCTTCTCCAGCGCCGTCCGGAACTCGCGCTCCGCCGCATGCCAGTCCCGTTTCCAGAAGAGCGAGCCGAGGGCGAGCGAGGCATGCGCGTCGGCCAGATCGGGATCGAGCTCGATGGCGCGCAGTGCCGCGGCGCGCGCGCGGGGGAAGCCGTCCTCGGGCGCCACGAAGCCGTAGTAGGCCATCGAGCCCAGGGTATCGGCCAGCCCCGCGTACGCCAGCGCGTACATCGGGTCGGCGGCAATCGCACGGTCGAAGTACTCGAGCGCGCGGCGGAAGCTGTCGGGCGTCCAGTTGTTCCAGTGGTACCGGCCCCGCAGGTAGTCCTGGTACGCCTCGGGGTTGACCGTTTGCTTCCTGCGCAGCTTCTTCTTCTGGGCGCCGGTGAGCTTCAGCCGGAGCGCCTCGGAAATCTGCCACGCGATGTCCTGCTGGATCGTGAGCAGATCGTCCAGCTTCCGGCGGAACTGCTCGCCCCAGAGCTGGGACTCGGTCGCAGTGTCGACCAGCTCGGCCTGGATGTTCACGTACTCGCCCTGCTGGAGCACCCGACCGGTCAGGATGGTCCGCGCGTTCAACGCGAGACCGATCGTGGCGGGGTCTGTCTGGACACCCTTGTAGCGGAACACCAGGCTCCGCGGGACGACGCGCAGGCCGGCGAGCTGCGAGAGGCTGTTGATGATGCTCTCGGTGATGCCGTCGGTGAGGTACTCCGTGGACGGGTCCGCCCCCGCGTTGACGAACGGCAGCACGGCGAGCGACTTGCCGCGGGGCCGCACCCGGCCGGGTGCGGCAGCCCCGGATCCGGTGAGGAGCGCGCGCAGCGCCATGGCCACGTCCTGGGCGGATCCGAAGCGCCGCGCGGGCACACGCTCGACGCAGCGTGACAGGATGACCCGCAGCTCCGCCGGGGCCAGCGGATCGAACCCGGTCATCGGCGGCGGCGTCTCGCGCAGGAGCCGGGCGATGACTTCCTGCGGCGTGCTGCCGGAGAAAAGCGTGCTGCCGGTGAGCATCTCGTACAGCACGCAGCCGAGGGCGAAGATGTCGCTCCGCGCGTCCACTGGCTCGCCCATCACCTGTTCGGGCGACATGTACCCGAACGTTCCGAGCACCACCCCCTCCGCCGTCATCGCCATCGTCGGCCCCTCGGGACCGACCGTCGGCGCGTTGGCGCGGAGCGCGGCCAGCCCGAAGTCGAGGATCTTCACGCCCCCCGAGCTCGTGAGGAAGATGTTCTCCGGCTTGAGATCGCGGTGCACGATCCCGCGGCTGTGTGCGATGGCCAGTCCCTCGGCGACGCTGGCGGCGATGTTCACCGCATCGCGCCAGGGGAGCGGCCCGCGCTTCAGCCGCGCTCGCACGTTCTCTCCCTCCAGCAGCTCCATCACGGCGATCGGCGCGCCCTCCACGATCGCGAGCTCGTGAATCGAGAGAATGGAGGGATGGGACAGCGAAGCGACGGCGCGCGCTTCGGTCTCGAAGCGCCGGCGCATGACCGGGTCGGAGGCGATGTGATCGGCCATCACCTTGATGGCGACATCGCGGCCGAGCCTGGGATCGCGCGCGCGGTAGACCTCGCCCATGCCGCCGGCGCCGATCGCCTCGACTACTTCGTATTGCGCCAGACGTGAGCCGGGTTGCAGCCTGGGCACTGTCGGATGCTCAACTCGCCGCTGCAGGGACCGATGTCGTCACGCGCTCCTCAACCGCGGGACTTCAGCTCTGTCGCCCGGTGCGCGGCCATCCCGCCGGCTACGTTCACGACCGGAACACCGGCCCGGGCGAGAATGCTGGCCGCGAGGCTCGAACGGAACCCGCCTTCACAGATGGTCGCCACAGGTGAAGAGCGGTCGAGCGAGCCGGCCCGGCTGGCCAGCTCGCCGACCGGGATGTTGACCGCGCCCTCGAGGTGTCCCGCGCGCCATTCCCCGGGCGACCGCACGTCCACCACGGTCAGGGGCCGCCCAACGGCCCGTTTCCTCTGGAGCTCGTCCGGGGTCACCTGGCCGATGCGCGACAGGGGCAGACCGGCCTCGCGCCAGGCGTCGAATCCGCCGGCGATCGTCCCTTCGACGTCATCCAGGCCGATGCGCAGCAGCTGCCGCCGCACTTCCGGTGCCTGCCGCTCGTCGTCGAGGAGCAGAACGAGCCGGTCATGCGGCGAGATCAGCCAGCCGGCCCAGTAGCCCACGCGGGTGCCGAAGCCGATGTTCAGGGCGCCCGCCGGATGGCCGGCCGCGAACGCATCGCCGCCGCGGAGATCCAGGAGGAGCCCGCCGTCGCGGATCACGGCCGCCGCCCGGGTGGCGCTCAGGCTGGGAGGCGCCGTGACCCCGCTCCCGAGTCCGACGAGCGGCGGACCCTCGCGGTTGATTCGCTTCATCCGCGGGAAGTACGGCGGCGTTTCCGGCAGGTCACCCAGCACCGCGGCGACGAACGCCTCTTCCGACGCGTGCTGCAGCATCGGGTTGAACCGCCGCTCCTGGCCGATCGTGGAGTGCGGCGCCTGACCGATCCCAGCCCCGCAGAGGGAGCCGGCGCCGTGGCCCGGATGCACCTCCACGGCGTTGTCGAGCCCGAGCAGCGTACCGTAGAGCGAGTGGTACAGCTGGTGGGCGAGCTGCTGCATCAGGTCGGCTCCGAGCAGATCGGGCCGCCCGACCGCGCCGACGAACAGGGTGTCGCCCGTGAGGACCCGCGCCGGCTGGTCCGGCTCGCGGACGAGAATCGCGATGTGCTCCGGCGTATGCCCGGGCGTGTGCGCGAACGCGAGCTGCAGATCGCCCACCCGCAGCTCGTCGCCCTGCCTGACGGCCTGATGCGCGAAGTGCAGATCGGAGCCCGGCCCGCAGACTACCCTGGCGCCGAGCGTGGCGAGCTCCCGGGCACCCGACACGAAATCGGCGTGGATGTGGGTCTCGACGGCGTGCGTCAGCGTCAGGCCGTGCTGACGGGCTGCGTCGACGTAGACGTCGATGTCGCGCCGGGGGTCGACGACCACGGCCTCACGTGTCCGATCGCTGGCGATCAGAAAGGACGCCTGCGCCAGCCCCTCGTCGAAGAACCGCTGAAACATGGGTTAGAATTCGGTGGCCGCTACCGATTCGGATCATAGCATCCGGCTCCGTCACACCACGAACGCGCCCGCAGCCGCTTTGGTGCCGATCACTCCCGCCGTGCTCGCCGTCGTCATGGCCGTCGGCGCCCTCTCGGGCTGCCTCGGCGCCCTGCTCGGGCTCGGGGGCGGCGTATTCCTCGTGCCGTTTCTCAACGTTGTGCTGGAATTGCCGCTGAACGTCTCTGCCGGCGTCGGGCTGATGACGGTCATCGCGACGTCGAGCGTCGTCTCGGCCGGCTCGACCGGCCGGGAGCTGGTCAACCTCCGGCTGGGTATGCTGCTGCTGCTGGCCTCGAGCGGAGCCGGTCTGATTGGCGCGCTCACGGTGGTGCACCTGCCCGACCGGGCGCTGTTCGGGGTGTTCGCCGCGGTCACCGCGACCATCTGCGCGATCCTGCTGACGAGGCTGGACCGGCGGAACGTGATTTTGGACGAGACGGCTTATTTGGGGCCCCTCGGCGGACGGTTCTACGAGGACGAGAGCGGGCGGGACGTCGTCTACCGCACGCGGCGGATTCCGGTTGCGCTGTGCGTTTCGGCGGCGGCCGGGTACGTGTCCGGCCTGCTCGGGATTGGCGGTGGGATCCTGCAGGTGCCGGTGCTCAACGCCTGGTGCGGCGTGCCGCTGCGCGTGGCGGCGGCCACGAGCGCCGTGATGATCGGGGCGACGGCAGTGGCGTCGGCGCCGCTCTACTACGCGCGCGGGAACGTCTCCGCGCCACTGGCTGCGGCCGCCGTGCTCGGCGTGCTGGTGGGATCGCGGGCGGGGCTCTGGTTCGGCGGACGCGCACGCGCGCGGTGGCTGAAGCTGCTGATGGCGTTCGTGCTCGGGGCGGTGTCTCTCACATACGTGCTGAAGCTGCTATGACGCCGGAGCGCACGGCTTCGCCGATGGTGGTTCTCCAGCGGCGCCTCGGTCGGCTGATGCTCGGCGCCGTGCAGGTCAGTGCGGTGCTGCTGGCCGGCGGCTTGATGATGCTCCTGGCCGGGCGGACCGAGTTGGCGTCCGACTGGCTGCTCCGCACCGGTCTGCTCATTCTCATGCTGACGCCGGTTCTCCGCATCATCGAGGCCGTTCTCGATTCCATCCGCACGCGCGACTGGCTCTTCATCGCGACCACGGCCGCCGTACTGCTCGTCCTGACCGCGACGCTGCTGCTGGCGCTGAACATGGCGCGTCCTCCGAATCGCTGATGGAGAGGGGGCCGGCGGGTCGCTGTAATCGTGTTTGACGGACGCGGGGAACGCGGGCGCATGCCTGACGGTCAGTGCCGTCCGGACCTGTCCGAGTCGGTGTTCTTCCGTGTTCTTCCGTGGCAGGAGTCAGACCTGGCCCATCGCCGAACGGCCGTCCGAGATCCGCGCCTCCATTTCTTTCAGCCGCTCGCTCGCCGCCGCGCGCATGCGGTGCAGCAGCTCCGAGACGCGGCCGGCCTGCTGGACGATCGTTTCGAGATCGCGCAGCAGCGCGGGATCCTGGTGTGCGCGCTGGAGCAGGTCGCAATGGCCGACGATGGTCTGCAGGGCGCTGTTGATCTCGGCCGCGATCGACAGCGTCAGCTCCGACATGGTCTCCATGGTCCGGTATTTTCCGACAGCCGTGTGGAGCTGCTGGGCGACCCAGGCCACGGCCAGGATCTCGGAGATCGAGCGCAGGGCCTCGATGTCGGCGCGGCTGAACGCCTGAGGCTGGCGCGAGACGACATTGAGCGTGCCGACCGCGCGCTCCTTCGAGACGAGCGGCATGACGAGCGCCGACCGGAATCGGGCGGACGCCAGCACGTTCGCATCGACGTAGTCGGGCGCCGCGCGCTCGATGTCGTCGACGATCAGCGGCTCCCGCGAGCGCACGACGGTGCCGAGGATGGTGCGGTCCACGCGGAACACGATCTCGGGCCGCGGCCGGGCGCGCCGCTCGGTTTCGTCCACCCGTGCGGTGAACGTCTGGAACTCCTGGCCGTCGTCGGTCAGCAGGGCGAGCCCCACCCGGTCACAGGGCACCAGGCGCGCGATGCGTCCGGCCAGCGCGCGGAACGCGAGCGGAACGTCGGCGGACGTCGCGATGATCTCGAGCATCGCGGTCTGCGTCTGAAGCTGCTCGACTTCGTTCAGCGTGGCCTTGTGCGCGCGCGTCTCGCGGGTGAGCGTGCGCGAGAGCCACCCGATCTGACGGGTGGACAGCGCGGCCAGCACGAGGAGGGCCGCCCAGCCCGCGAGCATGGGCAGAAAGATGATGGGCCGCTGCGCGAAGTCGCCCGCCAGCCACCACACGACCGGCTGGACCGCGCCGAACGCGATCAGCAGCCAGATCACCCAGACCGGGCCGCGATCATCGAGGTGCGTCACCATCCCCCCGCGATCGCCACCGATGGCGCTGCGAGGCACGCGCCGGCCGGGCCGGATGACGTGAGGCGATCGACGGTCACAGCTTTCCGAGAAATCGACACAGGCGGCGCAGTCAGCCGACTATATCGCAGAACGCGGCCATGGCTTCGTCGCGCTCCGTTCCCGGGACGAGCGGGAACGTGTCGAGGATCCGGCGGTACTGGCTCCGGTCCAGGTCGTAGAGCCGGCCGACAAGTGCCTGAAGCCGGGCATGGCCGGCGCGATCTGCATCGCCCAGGCCGAGTCGGCGGCTGATGGCAGCGATCTCACGAAAGGGTGGGGAGCGCCGCGGCGGGCACGGAACCGGAAGACGCTCGAGAATCGAGACGCTCACGTGCGTGTTCACCCGCAGCCGGACCAGGTAGTTGGCCACGTAACTGTTGAAGATGCCGCAGAGGAACGCCTGGCCGTCGTCATCCATCCGGTTCTTCAGGCAGAAAACCGTGTGCGTGCTCACGACTTCCGCTGGCAGCACGGCCGCGATGAGCGTCACGCGGTTGGTGGCCGACGCGACGTCGCGATAGGCCAGCCGCTTCCGTGTGTACGTGCGCGACGGATCGAGAACCGACCGCGCGGCGGTCCGCGGAATGCGGTAGCGAACCGAACCGAGCTCGACCACGAACGGCCGGATGTGCTTGCCCTCCACGACGGGCAGGCCCGTACCCCGGGAGGTGAAGTGCTTCCGATCGTCCGACGCGTTCAGCTCGCGTCCGAACCGGGCGCCCCACCCTGACGGATCGCCCAGCCCAGGGAAAGAGAAGGCGGCCGAAGCGACGATGGAGACGTCAATTTCGTTCCTCAGGTCTGGCAGGACGAGCGCCGGCCCGCTGAGCCGCTCGAGCAGGCCGCGGCTGATCCGGAGTGCCGCGGGATCCGGGCCCGACTCGGGCAAGCGGTCGAGCTGCTGCGGGTTCGAGAGCCCGAGCCGCAGCGGAACCTCCGTCGTCCCGCCGCCGCTCGTCGTCGAAAGCAGGAGGAAGCGCAGCCCGCGATGGATGGGGAATACGCCGCCGCGGTTCTCGATGCCGATCAGGGCATCCACGGACGTCCGCTCCAGAACCGCGCGGCGGAGCGCAGCCGAGCCCGCGTCAACGGCGAACGACGAAGGCAGCACGAGACCGAGCCGCCCGCCATGCCGGACGAGCTGCAGGCAGCGTTCCAGGAAGAGCTGGTAGAGATTACCGTGTCCGGTTCCCTGCGCGCGGTAGATGCCCGAGGTGCGGGCGAACTCCACGAGCATGCGGTCGGATGGACGCGGCCCTGCCGAGCGCTCGGCCCTCAGCATCTCCCACGGCGGATTGCCAATCACCGCGTCGAACCCGGGAGCGGCCAGCGGCTGGCCGGCCGGGTCGTGGAAGACCTCCGGGAACTCCATCGACCAGTGAAAGAACCGCTCCCGGCCCGCGATGGCTGCGGCGTCGCGCAGGAGCGGCTCGGCAAGATGATCCGGCAGCACCGGGCCGCGCCCGCGGAGGCGATCGACCAGGTCCCCGAAAGCGGCCGCGTGCTGCCGGCGACTGCCCGGGGTGAACCACCCCGCGCACCACAGGTCGAGCACGGCCTGCCATTGCCGCACCGCGCTGTGCGCCCCCTGCAACTCCGCCAGCGCGCGCTCCTTCGCCTGCACTTCCTCGAGCGTGTCGGCGGGGTGGCTGGCGATGTCGCGCCTGACCGAGATCGCTCCGCCGATGGCCGTATCCAGCTCAGTGGCCTCGAACAGCGGCAGGCTCGCCGGCCCGAGCCGCGAAGCACGGGCCGCGGGCGGCTGACGGATCACGTCGAGGGGCGAGGCGCCGAGCAGACTGTTGCCGACACGCAGCCGGTGATCGAGGAACGTGAGCGGCCGGTCGGCGGCGAGCGTGGCGAGCCAGAGTGAGAGGCGTCCGAGCTGCACGGCCATCGGGTTCAGGTCCACCCCGTACAGGCATCGTTGTGCAATCGTCCGTCGGAAGCCGACGCGGTCGGACGGTCCGAGCTCGGAGGCCAATGCGGAACCCTCGCGCACGAGCGCGGATTCGTACGCGCCGGCCAGGTAGCGGCAGGCCGCCACGAGAAAGGCGCCGCTGCCCATTGCCGGGTCGAGCACCTTGAGGTTGAGAATGGAGTCGGGGTCCGCGGCCTCGACCAGCGGCGCCAGCGTCCGGCGCACGAGGTATTCGGTGAGCGCGCGGGGCGTGTAGAACGAGCCGGTTCTCTTGCGGCCGTCCCCGCGTACGAGCGCCGGCGCCGTGGGCGAGTCGTCGCCGGAGGGCCGGAAGTCGAGCAGCCGCTCGTAGATGCCCCCGAGCTGCTCGACGCCGAGCTCACGATACCCGATGGGCACCGGGCCGGATCGGCTCCGACGGGTCGTGAGCGCCGACAGCGCACGTCTGACCGCGCCGTCCTCCAGCGGAAGCGTATCCGCGAGGGGAGCATCGGTCGGCGAGAACAGGTGCCCGTTGAACGGGGTCACTCGAAGTGATCCCGACTGGCAACCCCGGTGCGCGAGGCGCGCGATCGCCTGCAGCGCTTCCCAGAGCCCGGCCGCCTGCCCGTCGGTCTCGAGGCCGATGCGGAGCGACTCGATGGTGTAGCCGTCGCGGAACACGGGATGCCAGCAGGGAACCAAACCGCGTGCCTCCGCGAACAGCAGGAACAGCACCCTGTAAATCACGACGAGCGACTCGTCGAACACGTCGGCCTGGCCAGGAGAGCGCCGGAGACGCCGGCGGGCAGCGGTGAATGCGCCGATCAGGTGCTGCACGGCTTCGAGCACCCCTCGCTCCAGCGCCGTGCGAACGAGCGCACGGTGTTCGTCGGAGCGGACGATGGCCCGTTCGAGCGCACGGGCTGTGTGGGCCGGGCTCATCGCGCCGGCGCTCAGGAGCGTCCAGAGCACCGCGAACGCCCGCTCGTCGTCCACCGTGGCGTCGAGGTCGAACTCGAGGTGCCGGCGGGAGTAGGTCCGCTCGCAATCCACGATCCGGAGGCGATCGCCCGAGCAGATGAAGCTCCAGCGGAGGCCGCAGGCGATCCCGATGTGCACGGCGGCACGCCACGCTGCTGCTGGATCGCCGCCCCAGGCCGTGACGACCAGGGTCGCCAGCTCCCGGTCGTTCGACCCGAGCCGCGCGCGGAGGAGATCATCACGGCCTCCGACGGGGATGACCGAATAGCCGAGGGCCCTGCAGAGCGGTGCCGCGAGCCGATCGAAGGTGGTCCGGGCGCCGGCAGCCGGTCCCAGCTCGAGCCTGAGCGGCGCCTGCCACCGGCGGATCTCGCGTCTGGCCCGAACAGCCGCCGCGTGGTCCCGGAGGGGGGATACGGCCGACTCGTCCCGCGCCAGGGCGTCGAGCGAGACGAGCGTCCCGCCGATGCCGGGGATCGTCATCGGCACTTCCGCTTCGGAGGGCGGACGAGCACGGCTGCAACGAGCGAGGTTTCCACCTCGAGATCCCGGCCCTTCGGATCGCGAGGTCTCGATGCGGCCGAACGAAGGGCGTCGAGCGCCCTGGCGCGCGCTTCCGCCCTGCGGATCGATCGTCGATCGAACAGTCCTGGCTGGAGGAGCTGGCGGGCCGCCGAGCCGCACACCTCCAGCATCGCAGCCTCGCGCGTCCGCATCGCCTCTTCCAATTTTGTGTCGACAGTCCTTGCCCTCTCTAGTGCCACCTCTGTTGATCGGGCGAGTGCCTCGCGCAGCTTCGACGGAGCGGCGGTAAGGAGGACCAGGACAGCGCGCTGAAACGCACTCCGCCGCCTGAAGACCGGACTGGCGGCCGCGAGGTGCACGTGGAGGACGAACGCCTCGACGTGCAGGTGGCCCAGGGCCGTGCACACCGAGAGCCGGTAGACGAGCGCGAGGCCGGGTTCGAGTGTGGTCGAGTTCCGCGTCGGCCTGACGGCGGCCAACACGGGTCCGTCGCCGCGCCCGGGATGCTGGCCCGCACGCGCGCGCACGAGCCCGCGCCGCAGGCATTCGAGCCGCCCCGCCTCGACCGCAGCGTCGCGACCGAGCGAGGCCGGCGGCACCTCGACGAAGGGCGGCAGCGGTGAAGGAACGGCCGGCTCGAGCGGCGCCTCCCCCAGAATCGTTCCGGCGAGCCGGACTTCGCCCAGGGCGTGCAGGACGCCCGGCCTTGTACCGGTGCGGTTCGCCTGAACGATCTTTCGCAGCAGAGGCGCGAGCACGAGCCGTTCGGCCGTGTGGTTCGCCACGAAGGCGAGCTCGTGGACACGCCGGGTCTGCCCGAGACGATCGACCCGTCCGGCGCGTTGCTCGATTCGCGAGGCGCTCCAGGGGAGCTCGTAGTGCACCAGCACCCGGCAGCGCACGTGAAGGTTCAAGCCCTCGGATGCGGCATCCGTGGCCAGCAGGACGTGCCCCGTTCGGCAGAACTCCCGCTGCGTACCGGCGCGCTCGCGGGGGCCCAGTCCGCCGTGCATCAGCAGTGCGCGGCAGCCATCGGCACGGAGCGCGATCTCGAGCCTGCGCAGTGTGTCGCGGTACTCGGTGAAGACGAGCAGGGGTTCCCGGATTCGCCGCGTCAGACGAACGAGCCGTTCGACCTTGCTCTCGGCCCGCGCCGCCTCTTCGGCTGCGGCGGCAAGCCGGATCAGCCAGCGCCGCTCTCCGGCCGCGTCCGAGAGCCCGGGCGCAGCGAGCACCTCGTGCGGCTCCTCGTCCGGCAGCGGATCCTCATCCGCGAAAGGGAGCCCGGCCTGAACCAGGTCCTCCCGGAAATCCTGGCCGAGCAGGGCAATCCGGCGGCGGAGGGACCGCGCCAGCGATGCCGCACTGGAGAGCGCCCGCTTGCGCAGCACGATCGCGACGAGCGCGGCGGGCCGGTCGCGGCGCAGCTGCGCGTCCCGCCACAGGCGCGCGGTATAGATCTCGAGCAGCGCATGCATGCGGCGCTCGGCCGGCGAAGGCTCGACCCCGAGGACCACGGCCCGCCGGGCTGTGCTCACCGCGATCACGGCGCGGGATCGTTCGAAGAGCAGGAGAGGCTCCCCGGCACGGCTCTGCCCTGTTTCACAGAGCGCCTGGAACGCGCGAGCGTCGTCGCGGTGTGGCGTGGCCGTGAGCAGCAGCACGCGGCGGGAACGCACTGCCAGGGCGTGCGCGGCTGTCCGGCGATCGGTCCCCGGGCCGAGCGCGTGCGCCTCGTCCACCACGAGCAGGTCCCACGCGACGCTCTCGAGCGGACGCAGCACGTCGGGCCGCTTCACGAAGTCGTGGGACGCCACGTACACGCCGCCGAGCGCCCAGGGATTGACGTCGGCGGGTCGATCCCGCGCGACCGCCCGCAGCCAGCCGGCATCGGCGTCCACCGCGACGATGTGGAAGCGATCCTCGAGCTCGGCGTGCCACTGGTCCCGGAGACCTGCCGGTACGAGCACGAGAACCCGCAGTTCGCTCGTCCTCACCGTCAGCTCCGCGATCAGCAGCCCTGCCTGAATCGTCTTCCCCAGCCCCACGTCGTCTGCCACGAGCATCCGCGTCGCGCCGTGCACGAGCGCAGCCAACGCAGGCTCGAGCTGGTGCGGCAGGAGCGTGATCGAGGCCTCGAGCGACGCCCACAGACCGTCGGCGGGTCGCTGGCTGACACGCGTGGCTTCGAGGTGCGCAAGAAGCTGCGCCGGGCTGGCGAGCCCGCCCGATCCGCCCGCGACGGCCCGCGGTCGATCGAACGGCGTGATGATCGCGGCCGGGCATGCCGTCGATGGCGGCAGCGGCTCGAGACATCGCAGGTACACGACTGCGCACGCGTGTCCTGGCGTCACCGACCTGACCCGCCAGACACGGCCGCGGACGCGGAGCGTGTCGTCGGTCTTCCACCGTCCGACCCGCGACGATCCGTCTCCGTCCTGCAGGTGATCGAGCACGATCCCGTATCAGGCAAGGCAGGTGCCCTCCAGCCGGGACCGGTCTCCAGCGTCAGGCCGAAGCCATATCTCTCATTGCAGGAGGAGTTTCTGAATGCCACGCCGTCGCGACGGTGGAGGAGCGCAAGGTGCCGGGTGGCAGATCCTGCACGCCAGGAAGCGCAGACGACGTCCCGAAATCTGCCCTATCCGTGTCCTTCCGTGTTCGTCCGTGGCCCGTGTTCGTCCGCGGCCCGGGACTGGCGTAGTTCGCGGCGCGAGACGATCAGTGGCTTCTTGGGGTCCTGGCCGTTGCCGGCCGGCTGGGGAATCGTCCGCACGCGTACGCGCCGGATGCGGACCCCCTTCGGATACGCGATGAGTGCGACGTGATCGGGGACCTTCAGGCCAGCCATGAACTGACGCACCTCGTCCTGATCGCCGTTCTGGCTTTCAGTCGAGCGTGAGGATTCGACGCGTGCCCAGGCGTCGACGGGGATCAGTCTGAGCAGGCCCTTCGACTCATCGTGATCGGCCCGGAATTCGGCGAAGGGATCTCTCGCGGCGGCGGCGATCTCACGCTGCCGGCGCTCCTCGGCTTCGCGGGCACGCGCCTCGCGTTCGCGCTCGGCCTCGGCCTCGAGCCGTCGGCGCTCCTCTTCCTCCCGTCGCCGCCGTTCGTCCTTCTCCCGCCGCCGGCGGTCTTCTTCTTCCTCGCGCTTGCGGCGTGCGGCCGCTTCGGCCTCGAGCCGTTTGCGCTCTTCTTCCTCGCGGCGCTGTCGTTCCTCTTCGTCTCGCCTGCGGCGCTCCTCTTCCTCGCGCTTCCGGCGGGCGGCGGCCTCGGCCTCGAGCCGTTTGCGTTCTTCTTCCTCGCGGCGCCGCCGTTCCTCTTCCTCCCGCTTGCGGCGCTCCTCTTCTTCGCGCTTCCGGCGCGCCGCGGCCTCCGCTTCGAGGCGCTTGCGCTCCTCCTCTTCGCGGCGCCGTCGCTCCTCCTCTTCGCGCTTCCGACGTTCCTCTTCTTCGCGCCTCCGCCGCGCCGCGGCTTCCGCTTCGAGGCGTTTACGCTCCTCCTCGCGCTTCCGGCGCTCCTCCTCCTCGCGTTTGCGGCGGGCCGCCGCCTCGGCTTCGAGGCGCTTGCGCTCTTCTTCCTCACGCTTCCGGCGGGCCAGGGCTTCGGCCTCGAGCCGCCTGCGTTCCTCTTCCTCGCGCTTGCGCCGGGCGGCCGCTTCCGCCTCGAGGCGCTTGCGCTCCTCTTCCTGACGCCTGCGCCGTTCTTCTTCCTCGCGCTTGCGGCGAGCGGCCGCTTCGGCCTCGACGCGTTTGCGCTCGGCTTCTTCCTTGCGCCGCCGTTCTTCCTCCTCGCGCTTGCGCCGGACGGCCGCTTCGGCCTCCTGCTTACGCGCCTGTTCGTCGCGGGCGCGGGCCTCCCGCTCCTCCCGTTCGCGTTCCCGGCGTGCGGCTGCCTCCGTGGCTGCGCGCTGCACCTCGGCCAGCGCGCGCTCCCGCTCTTCCTCTTCGGCGCGCCGTCGTGCCTCGGCCTGCTCCTCGAGCCGGCGCCGCTCCTCTGCCTGTCGCAGCCGCTCCTCTTCCTGGCGGCGCTGCTCCTCTTCCTGCTGCCGCCTGCGCTCTTCTTCCTGCCGGCGGCGCTCCTCTTCCTGCCGCTGCCGCGCGTCCTCCAGACGCCGCTGTTCCGCTTCCTGCGAAGCCCTGGCCTGTTCCTCTTCCTCGGCCTGCACCGCGAGCGGCACCTTGCTCACGAGCGGCGGCGTGGCGGGCGGCGCTGGCGTCGGAGCCGCGGCGTTGGCAGCCGCTTTCGCGCCCGCAGGGTCGGGGCGCCGCCACTCGAACGGCGATGCCCAGGAGGATGCCGGGGTTGCCTCGGGGCTGGACGCCTCCGCGGCCCGTGTCGCGCCACCTGCCACCGAGCCGGTTGCCGAGGCGGGCCGCGGCGGCGATGCATCATCCGAATCGAGCCACTCCGATCGCCGTCGCGGGGCCTCGCCGTCCGCGACGAGCGGCTTGTTCTGGAACTCCAGGTGCGCGACCCGCTGGGCGAGCGCGTTGACCGTCTCGGTCTTGCGCTCCATCGCGGCGTCGATGAAGTGGCGGATCTCGCCGGCGAACAGATCCGGATCGCAGCCCGAGGTCGGGGGCGCTGTCTCTTTCTTGCGCCGGAACTTGGCGAACAGGCCGCCGCCACTGGGCTCCGCATCTGCGGCGGTCGACGCGAGCTGCGGGATGGTGTGGGTCTGGAGGTGCTCGGCGCCGGCCAGCGTCCGCAAATAGGTGACGAGCTCCTCTTCCTCGCGCGGCGACAGGAGCGCGGTGAGGAGGATGACGTCCGGGATGCGCGCCGTCACCGCGGCGATCGCGGCGTCCTTCGAGTCGACGACCACGAGATCCGCCTGGACCTGCTCGCCGACGATCCGCTTCAGGATGTTCGCCTGCCGGACGTCAGGCTCCAGCGCGAGGACGACGGCCAACTAGGACCTCACCATGAACAGGAACAGCACGAATCCCAGCGCGGCGAAGATCACCATGGGCGCGTTCTCGATGCTCTGGTGACGGAGCGCCGAGTAGAGCGCGGACCCGACTTCCACGGCCCGGTGGTGCAGCGGGGTGCCGCCGCCGACGAGGCCGGCCAGGCTCTCGCGCACACGATCGTCGGCCGTGGCCAGGCCGCCCATCACGATCACGAACACCGTGAGCGAGATCAACCACTGCCGGATCTTCATGTGGACCTCGGAGAACCTGCACAGAACGGCGCAGGCGCGCGTGCCCGACCGACCCCACTGTTCCGAAACGGACCTGCCCCTGCGTATCCGGCGTGATACTCGCAATGGATATGCCGGCACGTCGTGTGCCCCGCCCGCACGCAGCAAGTGCTTCAACGTGAGCGACTAACGCGGGCCCTCGCAGCGTGCGTGCGGCGCGCCTGAATCGCCGGGCGCGATGGCGCTTCACGAAAATCGCGCGGGTCCTGACAGAACTGAACTCTCCGGCGCCCCCCTGCGAGGTTCCCGCCGGCCGTCCGGACACCTCCGCCGGCTGCGGGGATCGCCACCAACCGCCAATCAGCTGAACGGTTTGCGCGGCGCGCGGCAGCCGATCTTGCGCGCCGTGGCACAGCCGTTGCGACTGGCCCCGCCGTGTCGCGGCGAGCGCCGCGCGCATTACTCAAACCACGCGGCGCTGCCGCAACTTCGCACCGCAGACGGGCGGTGCTCGAACCTCGGGGGAGGATCACATGTCGATGCTTCTGAGCTACGTGAAGTCGTTCGCGCGCAAGGACGAGGGCCAGGACCTGCTCGAGTACGCGCTGCTCGTGGCGCTGATCGCGCTGATCGCGATCGGCTCGGTGGGTCTCGCTGGCGGCGCGGTCGACCAGATCTTCGCGAACATCGCCGGCCAGCTCGCCGGCGCCGCGTAAGACACCGACGCGCAGGGGCCGGCGCGTGCGCGCG
>DASPFV010000319.1:0-12166 GCA_035620975.1 Vicinamibacterales bacterium | reverse complement strand
GAGACCTCCAAACGGCAGCGGGCTCGCCAGCAGCGCCTGGAGGTCGCCGGCAGGACGACGGACGGTGACCGGAGCGGTGAGCTCGGCCCCCCCGGCCGCGGCACCAGGCCGAGCCGCCGGTCGTGGATACGGCATCGCCGGGGCGTTGCCGAAGGCGCTGCCATCGGCGCGGGCGGCTGCCCGCTGCGACGTTGGCACGACGTAGCCTTTTCGTGCAGTGATCCGCAGATCCGGGCGGCTGACCCGCACCCGAATCTCGCGGAACTCGCCCGGTTTCCCCGGCTTCACCGGCGTATACCCCAGCACGTAATACGTACTGCTCTCCTCGACGATGCGATCGAAGGCGCCGCCAAAGCTGTTGGTGTCCACGGCAGCGAACCCGCCGGTGGATTCCGCCACGTGACGCAGGCTCCGGATCGAATCGCCGAATTCCTGATCGACGCTGTTGGCCAGACTGCCGCTGCCGCGCGCGACACCGTCGGCCTGGGTCTCGACAAGCGGCCCATCGGGGGACGTGAGGCCCCGCGGATCGACGGCGTAGAGCGACACGTTCGCCCGCATCAGCGCGCCGAGGGCGCGCGTCATCGCACGCGTCACGTCGCTCGCCGACATCTGCACGCGGCCCATGACGTCCATCTGGTTGTAATCGATGCCTTCGCTGAACAGGAGCACGGACTTGCGCCGGCGCTCGATCCGTTGGAGATGCCTGGCGAGCGTCTCCAGCGTGGAACTGATGGCCTGCACGCGCCCGGCGCGCTCGTGGTCGCTCGGATCGCTGCCGGGCCGCACGCGCAGCTCGCCCACCCCGCTCCGCGCCTCTTCCGCGATCTCCAGCGCCGCCGAGCGCAGTTTCGTTCCCGCGAACTGGTCAACGGCTGCCAGCAGCCGCGCCGTGTCCGTCGTGAAGTCCTGCGTGGCGGCTGAGAGGCCGCCAGGCGAGACGACCGCCACCAGGTCATTCGCCCGGACGTGCTCCTCGATGAACTGCCGGGCAAGCCGCCTCACCTCCCGGCTGCGCTGCGGCGCCACGTGCAGGGCATCGAGGAGCAGCACGAAGACGCGCGCTTCGGAGAGGCCCTCGTTGGTCGACACGTCACCACCGACCGGCCGCGCGGCCGCATCTACGGCTCGCACCATCGGAACGGCCACGCGATCGAACGCCACGATCGTCTGAGGTACGCCCTGTTCGAGGACCTGGAAATCGTCCTGCGACAGGTCGGAGACGAGACGGCCGTCACGATCGCGGGCGATCACGGCCACCTCGATCAGCTCGACCCCGGACCGGAACGTCGGCGTCTGCGCAGCGGCAGACTGCCAGGGCAGGAGAACGATGGCGAGGAGCCACGCGCGTGTTCTCACGGAACGCCTCCAGGCGGCTGGGTCTCCCGCAGGGCACCGGAAGTTCGGACCCGGGTCGGCTGCCTCCGTTCTAACGGTGCGACAATCGAGGATAATCCGGCGGGGGTGCAGAAGTCACCGCTTCGTGAGCTGACCTACACCGGCGTCTTCCGCGCCGCGCCGGACAATCAGGTGCACCTGATTGCCGACAACCTGTTCCCGAATGGCATCGCGTTGTCGCCGGACAACCGCACTCTCTACGCCACCGACAGCTCGGGCTGGGTAGCCATCGAGCTCGATGCGTCCGGCACGCCGACCGGGCAGCGGCAGTTCGTCGCCAGCAAAAAGGTTTGGGGCGCCCGCGGTGACGGCATGAAAGCCGATTCGGCCGGGAACATCTGGACCAGCGGGCGCGGCGGGATCTATGTCTTCTCAGCAGCAGGCGAACACATCGGCTTCGCTCCGATCGCTGGCCGCGTCTCGAACTGCGCGTTCGGGCCCGGCCGATACCTCTACGTCACCAACGACACGCAGGTCGTGCGCGGCCGCATTCGCGCCGACTTTCCCGGCGGGTCACCGATCCAGGACGGCCAGGGCGAAGTCCGCCCGCGAGTGCCCGAACGAGTCATGGGGTGGGCCTCGATGACGACGGCCGCGACGCCCGCTGTCACGCGACGGGATCAGTTACTCCTGCCGAAGGGCCACAAGGGGATCGATTCGGGTTGCCTTGCGGGCAGGGATCCAGCTGGCGATCAGCACGACGGCGCCGAGCACCATCGCCACGGCGACGTAGGTCGCCGCATCCGCCGGGCTGATACCGAAGAGCATCGCCGAGATCGCCCGTGTGAGAGCGGCAGCGGCGACCAATCCGGCGGCGGTGCCCCCGACGGCGACGGCGGCCATCTCACCGATGATCTGCCGGAACACCGTGGTACCCGTCGCGCCGAGCGCAATGCGTATACCAATCTCGCGCGTCCGCTCCGCGACGACGCTCGAGGCCACGCCGAAGATACCGACGGCGGCCAGGATCAGCGCGAGCGCCGCGAACGTCCCGAGCAGCGTCAGCACGAAGCGACGAAGCCTGATCGACTCGGAGTCGCGGATCACCTGCCACATCGGGCGCGGCGTCATCCAGTCACGCGCGGGGTCGACGGCGAGGAGTTGCGCGCGGAGATCGCGCGTCAGCCGGCCGGCATGCACGCTCGACGATGCCCTAAGCACGAGGAACATGTCGTGCTCGACGATCTGTCCGTACGGGCGGTAGATCGTCGCCGACGGCGCGTCGTCGAGGTTGGCCTGACGGATGTCGCGCACGACGCCGACGATTCGGCGCCACACGCCTTCGACCGGCCCCGGCGTCGCGCAGCAGGTCATCGGCAGCTTCTCGAGCAGCCGGATGGAACGGCCGATCGGATCGGCGTCGCCGAAATGCCGCCGCGCCACGCTCTCGCTGATGATCACGACGGGCGGCGACGAGTCGTCGTCCGCCGGCGTAAACGTCCGCCCTCTCACGAGCGGGATTCCCATCGTCTCGAAGTATGCGTCGCTGACGAGCACGTCGTCGGCAAGTGGCGCGTCTTCCTCGGCAACGGGCGCCTGCCCTTCGATCACGATCCCCTTGCTCCGGACGTCGTTGGCGGGAGGCCGCGACGTCAGCGCCGCCGCCGACACGCCATGGAGCATGCGAACGCGGTCCAGCGACGCCCGCCAAAAGAGCATCGCTTCTCGAAACGAGCGGCCGCCGTCCGATGCCGTGACAATGATGTCAGAGGGGTCGAACCCGGCTCCGTTGGCGTACACACGAAGGAAGCTGCGCGTCAGCAGGCCGAAGCCGGCGAGCAGCACGAGCGACAGCGCCACTTCGGCGGCGATCAGCAGACGGCGCGCCCGGCCGCGGCGGCGGTCCGCCGTTGCGGTCGGCGCCGAGACCCGCAGGCCCGAGTTGACGTCCACGCGCGAGGCCTGCATCGCTGGAATGAACCCGAACACGAGACCGGTGAATATGGACATCACCATCGCGGCTGCCAGAATGCGGGCGTCGAGTGCGACCGCCATGCGCTCCGGCATGTAGCCGCCGGAAATGGCGAACGTGGTCAGCGACCCGACGAGGAACCGGGCCAGCAGCACGCCACCGATGCCGCCGACGGCGAACAGCAGCAGATTCTCCACCAGCGACTGGCGCAGCAGCCGGCCGCGCGACGCCCCGAGCGCCGCACGCACGACGGATTCGCGGCGCCTGGCACCGGCCCGGGTAAGTAAGAGGTTCGCCACGTTCGCGCATGCGACGAGCAGCACGAGTGCGACCGCCCCGAGCATGACGGTGAGACCGTCGACCGCTCTGCCCGTCACCTCGGCGTAGGACCTGCCGAGCGGAATCGCCGCCAGGCGGCGGTCGCCGTTCACCCCGGCATCGCGGCGTGTCACGCTCTGGACGACACCGACCGCCGCTTCGGCCCGAGGCAGCGATGCGCCGGGCCGCAGGCGCGCGACGAGGTCGAGGCTTCGATCAGTGTAGCCGTGCAGCACGAGCGGTTTCATCACGTCCGCGTAATGCCGCAGCACGTTCGGCGGAAGAACGCCGACGACGGTATGGATCACCCCGTCGAACGTGACCGTCGCCCCAATCGCGTCAGGAGTGGCCCCGTACTGCCGCTTCCAGTGGTCGTGCGTCAGCAGCAGAACGCGATCCCCACCCGGCAAGCCGTCGTCCGGATGGAAATCGCGGCCGAGCAGCGGGCGGACGCCGAGGGTCGACAGCCAGTTCGGGGTGACGAGTCCCACGCCGAGATTGCCGCGCGATCCGTCGGGATGTACGACCGTGACGCCCATGCCGTCATCGGCGGCGACCTGCTCGAAGAGATCGAGCCGACGGACGTGTTCGTACTCCTCCAGAGAAACATCGTCGAGGCACGCGTTGTAGCGGATCACGAGTCCGCAAACTCGAACGAGGCTTTCGGGGTCGGCGTACGGCGGCGGGCGGAAGACGACGGTATCGACGATGCTGAAGACGGCGGTCGTCGCGCCAATTCCGATCGCGAGTGTCGCGACGGCGATCGTCGTGAATGCAGCATTCTTGCGAAGTGTCCGGATCGCGTAGGCGAGATCCTGGCGGACTTGATCGAGGAGCACGCCGGCGCGGATGTCCCTGACACGCTCCTTGACGGCATCGATACCACCGAGCTCCGCGAGCGCCAGCCGTCTGGCCTCCGCGTCCGACAGCCCTGCGCGCCGCTTTTCATCGGCCGTCATCTCGACGTACGCCCGCAGCTCGTCGTCGAGCTCACGATCGATGCGGTCGGAGCGGAACAGGTTTCTCAGGAAACGTGTGGCACGCAGCATCGCATCCTCGTCAGGATGTTTCAGCAATTGCCGCCGCCATGGCCGCGGCGATGCGGCTCCACGCGGCGGTTTCGGTCTCGATGTGCTTTCGGCCGGCCTTGGTCAGCTCGTAGTACTTCGCGCGACGGTTGTTCTCGGATTCACCCCATTCGGATTTGAGCCAGCCCCGCTCTTCGAGCCGGTGCAGCGCCGGGAAGAGGGACCCGGGACGGACGTCGAAGGTGCCGCGCGTGATCTGCTGCACGCGGCGGGCGACACCAAGACCGTGATTGGATCCGAGCGACAGCGCGCGCAGGATGAGCAGGTCGAGCGTGCCCTGGAGCAATACGGTTCTGGAATCCGCCATGTCTCTCGTATCGACTCTCGATACGAGAATACGCACTCACCTATCGGATGTCAATAGGAACGCCGCCAGTAGACGCCATCAGGACGGATGGGCCATCAGGCGCGGCGGTTCAGTGGCGGTCCTGTAGAATCGCGAAATGACCGTCAACGAGATCCTCGCGCAGCTCGAGTCACTCGGCGACGATGCTCGCCGGGCGCACAACACCAGGGCGGGCGCTCCCGGGAATCAGTTCGGGGTGAAGCTCGGCGACATCCGCGCCGTCGCCAGGAAGATCAAGTCCGATCATGAGCTGGCGCTGAAGCTCTGGGAGACCGGGAATGTGGAGGCCCAGCTCCTCGCCACGCTCATCATCAAGCCCACGTCGCTGTCGGCTGACGAACTCGACCGGCTGACGCGCTCCGTCACCTGTCCCCAGGTCGCCGACTGGCTCAACGGCTACGTCGTCAAGGAGCATCCGGAGAAGGACAGCCTGCGTGAGAAGTGGATGCAGGCAAAGGACCGCTGGGCCGCCCGCGCCGGCTGGAATCTCACCGCCAGCCTTGTGAGCCGCAGCGGCAACGGCATCGACCTGGGCGCGCTGCTCGACCGCATCGAAGCCGAGCTGCCCGGGGCGAAGCCGGAGGTGCAGTGGACCATGAACAACACGCTGGCCGCGATTGGCATCCACCACGCCGAGCACCGCAAGCGGGCGATCGCGATCGGCGAGCGAATCGGTCTCTACCGCGATTGGCCCGTGTCGAAGGGCTGCACGCCGCCGTACGTGCCGGTGTGGATCGAGGAGATGGTGAAGAGGAAGGGGTGACGCCCGTTCATCGCCAGGGCGTCGGCCGCGTCAGGCCAACGTGGATACTCGTCAGCACACGTGGGTGATCCGGAGGGTGCAGCATGACTCTGATCCTGGCGCTCGCCGTCGCTTTCGCGCAGCCGGCTATCACCGAACTGGCCGAGGTCACTCGCGAACTGACACGGCTCGAGCAGCAGCTTGCCGCAACGTGGAAGGAAGGCGACTGCTCGGCCTGGGGTGCGATGCTGGCCCCGGAATGGTCCGTGATCCACATCACCGGCGCGGTCATCACCAAGCCCGAAGCGCTACAGATGTGCAAGGCTCCTGCAGTATCCATCGAGGAGTTCGACGTGGACGATATCTCGGTCCGCCTGTTCGGCGACGCTGCCGTCGTCACGGGTCGCACCAGAGTAGTCACCGGAGGCGCTCCTCCGGGTGAGGTCACACTGCGCTTCACAGACGTATTCATTCGGCGCGCCGGCCGGTGGCAGGTAGTTGCTTCTCACGCGACGCGCCTCGGCTCGTGACGGCGGCATCGACCGAGCACCGCGGTCGTGTCATGATCCGGCGCATGGCGACTGCCGACGCGGCGCTCCCCGACGGTCTGGTCACCGCGCTCCGGGCGATACTCGGGGATCGCCTGGTCACGTCGGCTGTCGTGCGCGAGCATCACAGCCGGGGGGAGTCCCACCATCCCGCGCGGCTGCCCGACGCGGTCGCCTACCCGATGGGGACCGAGGAGGTGCACCGCCTCGTGATCGCCTGCGCGGGGCATCGATGTCCCGTGGTGGCGTTCGGCGCCGGGTCATCGCTCGAAGGCCATGTCATCCCGTCCCGGGGTGGCCTTACCGTCGACTTGTCGCGGATGACGCGGATCCTGCGCCTCAGCGTGGAGGATCTCGACGTGACCGTCGAAGCCGGCGTGACTCACAAGCAGCTCGATCGGCACCTGCTGTCCACGGGCTTGATGTTTCCGCTGGATCCGGGCGCGGACGCGACGATCGGCGGCATGGCCGCGACGCGCGCGTCTGGGACCACGGCCGTGCGCTACGGCACGATGCGGGACGTGGTGCTCGGCCTCACGGTCGTCCTGGCCGACGGCCGGGTGGTGCACACCGGGAGCCGGGCACGGAAGTCCTCCGCCGGCTACGACCTGACGCGGCTGTTCGTGGGCTCGGAAGGGACGCTCGGGATCATCACCGAAGTCACGCTGCGGCTGCACGGGCGTCCCGAAGCGGTGGCCGCTGCCAGCTGCTGGTTCGACGATATCGAGAGTGCCGTCCGCGTAGTCATCACGACGATCCAGCTGGGGATTCCCGTGGCGCGCATGGAACTGCTGGACGAGGTGCTGATGGCCGCCGTGAACCGCCACTCGGCGCTGGATTGTGCGGTGGCGCCGACCCTCTTCGTCGAGTTCCACGGGCTGAGCGCGCAGGACGTCTCGGCCCAGGTCGACGAGTTCGCGGCGATCGCGGCGGCAAACGGCGGGCACGACGTCGGTCGCGCGCTCAGTCCGGAGCGGCGCGCCGCGCTCTGGCAGGCCCGGCACGATGCCTACTACGCGGCGCTCGCCCTCCGGCCCGGGGCCCGCGGGTGGACGACGGACGTGTGCGTGCCGATCTCGCGGCTCGCCGACTGCATCCGCGAGACGAAGGCCGACCTGGCAGGCTCGCCGCTCGTCGGTCCGCTCGTCGGGCACGCCGGGGACGGCAACTTCCACCTGATCTTCCCGGTTCACCCGGACGACGCCGCCGAGATGGCCGAAGCCGAGCGCCTCACGCATCGCCTGGTCGACCGGGCGCTGGCCATGGGCGGCACCTGCACGGGCGAGCACGGAGTCGGCCTTGGCAAGCGCAAGTTCATGGAACGCGAACACGGACCGGAGGCGCTGTCGGTGATGCGGGCGATCAAACAGGCGCTGGACCCGCTCGGCCTCCTGAACCCTGGCAAGGTGATCCCGGAGTGAGGGAGCGGTGTACCACCGGGTGATGTCCGACGTGCTTCACGGCGATGGCAGTCTGCTCTTCGTGAACTGAAAGCGAGGGTCATGCCTCTGATGACGAACACCGACACCGGCCAGCCCGACGTCTGGGAGCCGACCGCCGCGATCATCGTGTCCGGCGTGACCGCTATCGCCGGGGCAATCGGTCTGGTCGTGGCGGGATGGATGCTGACCGGGCCGCGTCAAGCTGGCCTCGAGCGGCTAGGCGAATTCGTGGTGACGATGGCCGCGATGGGTGCCACGCTGGGCGCAACCGTCATCGGGATGATGGCCGCCGGCATCGGCCTGAAACGCGCCAGGGATCGCGGCGTTCGTACGCCGCCCCTGACCGTCACGCTGGTGGTCAATCTTGGCGAGTTCTGGCTGGTGTTCCTGCTGCCGGCCATCATGGGCCGCGTCTGACGGCGGAACGGCTGGACCCCCGGAGGCGACTTTTGTGGACCCGGGGCCACAGAAAGGCGTGATTTCCGGCCGGAAATGCCAGGCTGAGGCTCCTGTCACGCGGGTTTCCTTCTTGCACACCAGCGGCTCGCCGTGTCGAGTCGACTCGGGATCGCGCCGATCGTGCTGCTGCTGGCCGGCTGCCTGGCTCCTGACGCCGGCGCAGCGCAGGATCCGATCGCCCTGGCGCGCGCGGGGACGGTCGCCATCGAGCAGCAGCGCTTCGGTGACGCTCTGGACGCGTTCACCGCGGCGGCGGCCTTACAGCCCGGCGACGCGAGCCTGTGCTTCGGCGCGGGCGTCGCGGCCTTCATGCTGGGGCAGGACGACCTGGCGCAGCGCCGTTTCGAATGCGCCCTGGCGCTCAAGCCGGACCATCTGCCGGCGGCAATGTGGCTCGGCGATCTCCACTACCGGGCGGGGCGTCTGCCGGAGGCGATCTCCATCTACGACACCGCGCGGCTCCGGTCGCCGAATCAGGATCTCGAGAAGCAGCTCGCTCTCTGGCGACGGGAGTACGAGCTGCAGAGCCGGTTTCACCAGGTCCGCACGGCGCGCTTCACGGCGCTCTTCGAACGCGCCGCCGACGAAGCCCTCGCGCGCGACGTCGTCGCGCGGCTCGAGTCGGCATACTGGCGAATCGGGCGCACGCTGGGCGTGTACCCGCCGGCGCCGGTCACCGTCGTGCTCTACACCCGCGAGCAGTTTGCCGACTTCACGCGCCTGGCCGAGTGGTCGGCCGCGGCCTATGACGGACGCATCCGTGTACCGCTCGGTGAGACGCTCGAGCGGGGTGA
Source organism: Vicinamibacterales bacterium (assembly GCA_035620975.1). Lineage (GTDB taxonomy): Bacteria > Acidobacteriota > Vicinamibacteria > Vicinamibacterales > 2-12-FULL-66-21 > DASPFV01. The sequence goes on along the minus strand of DASPFV010000319.1, from coordinate 3,119 downwards.
CGAGCTCGATCGTGTGCTGTCCCACGAGCTCGTTCACGCAGTGGTCGTCGGCATGGCCGGCCGCAGCGTGCCCGCGTGGCTGAGCGAAGGTCTCGCCACCGTGCTCGCGTCCGGGGGGAACGGTGAGGCACAACCCCTGCTGGTGAGCGGCGCAGGGCGGCCCGGGCTGTCGACGCTGCACCGCGGTTTCATCGGTCTCTCCAGACCCGAGGCGGAGCTCGCATACGCATCGGCCGCGCACGCCGTCCGGCGCCTCCTCGAGCACCGCGGCGCGGCCACTGTCGTCGCCCTGCTTCGGCAGCTCGGGCGAGGCGCTTCGTTCGCCTTTGCGTTCCAGCAGCATATCGGTATGCCATACGAGGAGTTCGCGGCGCTCGTCGCGCGCGACTGACTCCCCGGGGCGGGATGCTCGGCGACGCATCCTGTCATTCAGATCGTCGTCATTCAGGGCCTCGTGTCCGGTTCGCCGACAGGCGGCGTTTTGGTAAGTATGGTCCGTCCAGTCGCCGCCGGATTCAGGCAGTCTCATGCTGGTCTGGCCGTCGGTGCCGCCGCCGCGATCGTCCTCGCCTGCGGCTCGTGCGGCCCCAGTCCAACCAGTCCCTCGCCGGAAGAGCCGCCACCGCCCGCACCTCCCGTCAGTACCCTGAGCCTGCACCTGATGGCGCCCGAAGAGATCGCTCCAGGCGAGTCCGTGCAGCTGATCGCGAACGCCAGAAGATCGGACGGCTCGAACGAGAACGTTACGGGACAGGCGGAATGGGCGGTCCGGTCTACCCCGGCGGGCTCAGAGGTCCTCGCGGTGACCGGTCCCGGCATGGCTACGGGCGTAGATCGCGGGCGGGGGATCGTGACGGTGCGTCTGGGCGACCTCAGCGCAAGTGCGACGATCCTCGTTCTACCGCAGGGAACGTTCCACGTGGCCGGACGCGTCTCGGACGGCGCACTTCCTCTCGAGGGCGTCAGGGTCACGGTCATCCGCGGGACCGGTGAAGGGCTCACGACGCGGACGGACGACGCCGGCTTGTACGAGCTGTACGGTGTCGCTGGATCGGTGCGGATTCGAGCGAGCCTGACCGGGTATCTCGAGCAGATCCAGCGGGTCGAAATCAACTCGCACGCGTCACTGGTGTTCGAGCTGTCGCCGACGCCGGAAGGACCGGCGCCCGGCCCCGGACCATCGCCCGGGCCGCCACCCGAAACGCCAGCGCCAACCCCGGCACCGCCGAGTCCATCACCGCCAAGTCCACCAATGCCGCCGCTGCCAGATCCGCCGGTCGAAAACCTGGCGGGCCTCTACACCCTCACCATCACCGGCAAGAACTGCACGCCTGTGTTCCCGGAGGCCGGAAAGCGACGCGTGTACGACGCCCGTATCGACCAGACCGGGTCCGATTTGAGAGTGGTGCTGTCGGGGGGCGTCCTGGCCGGCAGCGACGCGTTTGCCGGGACGATCGGGACCGTTGGCGGGATCGAGTTCTACATCCGCCCGTTGAGTCCATGGGACTACGACGCGTTCGACCTCCAGGAACTGCTGCCCGACGGCTCGCTGCTCAGGATCTCCGGCGTCATTTCAGCCAGAGGCACATCCGCGGGCATCGTTGGCACCGGAGCCGCCGAGTTGTACCATCAGGATACCTTAGGCCGCTGTGACGTGGATCGTTTCGAGATGCTGCCGCGCTGACGGCAGACGACACGTCTGGCTGCCAGCACCGGCTCGCTTCGAGGGGCCACCATCTGATCTGCCGCGTCTGCGGCCGCATGGTCGACGTCGACTGTGCGGTCAACCCCGCGCCCGGTCTCTCGCCCGTGGCGACAGGGGCTACGAGATCGACGAAGCCGAGGTCGTCTACTGGGGTCGCTGTCCGGATTGCCCAGGCCACGACATCGTCCTCGGATGCCCCTCCCGACACGCGCCAGAAGCCGGAAGACGTCTGCCATGTAGGGCCCGACCATCCCGCGGATCCGGATTCGAATCCACAGGACGGTGAGCTCGCCGGACAGTGTTTTCCCGTCCTTGCCGAGCGTCCCTTGAAGGTCGGCATACCCGGGACGTTGCTCATCGAGAAGGTCACGGCCGCAGTCCACAGAGACTGCGGAGAGGGGAGATCCCTTCAGGTCCTGGGTCGGAATCCCGATGGATGTTACGCTGAGGCGCGGGGGCCAGGAGTGGTCATGTCAGGCATCTTCGGCGATCTCTACAGTCTTGAAGACCCGGTTGCCAATCGCCCGTTCAGGGCAACCGTCGACTGTACACTCGAAGACGCAGCGAGCTTCAGCCGTGGTGAACGGGTACCGTCAGGCCCAGTAGACATTGGTTGGGGGATGGGGAGCGGTAGTCCATCGGATGTGGTCTGGACTCTCCTGGGTCTGCCGCTCATCGTCAGTTCAAGAGTGGTTGATTTGCTTGTGGCGGCTGGCTTCACTGGCTGGGACACCTACGCCGTGCGGTTGACGGCGAAGAATGGTCAGGAGATCACAGGCTTCCACGGCCTCGCGATTACCGGGCGTTGTGATGCTCCGGATCTCGCCCGCAGCGAGCTCACACTGCGTCGATACCCGGGTGGATGGTTTCCTGTGCTGCGAGGGTGCTATTTCACGGAGGCATCCTACGATGGGTCGGACCTGTTCATGGAACGGCCAGACGAGCGAGGTCACCGGAATCTGAACCGGTACATCACGGGTCGTGCGGTACGGCTGCTTCGGCAATCTCGAATCGGAAATCTACGACTGGAAAAACTCAGCGAAATCGAGATCCGCGGATTCATTTACGAGTCTGGTCTTCGCTACCGACTTCCTAAGGACTACGACGAGCGCGTGGCGGCCCTTCACGCGAAGAGGCGATCGGCAGGCGCTGCAGCCGACGGCGGCCCGAGCGGCGCGACTTGATTCCGCAAGCTCGGGCCCGCGCTCGCGGCTGAGCAAGAGTCCGGCGTGCCTCCCGCGATCAAGGTCACGCCGCGCCGGCCGGCGAATAAGAGCTTCAAGCCCAACCGGAAACGCTGGAAAGAGCTTCGGGCCGCTGGCCTCCTTGCGGCACCAGGCGTCGCGGCCGCTCCGACCGCGAATCGCTATGTGCCAGGGCCGAGGATTCCCGAGCTCCCGAGGTACATCGCCAC
>DASPFV010000318.1:0-15692 GCA_035620975.1 Vicinamibacterales bacterium | reverse complement strand
CCGCCCAGCAGCTTCACGTTCAGCGTTCCGCCCGAGAACAGCATCTCGTCCAGCGCCGCCGAGACCTCTTCCTCCCGCAGCGTGCCGTCTGAACCCGCCTCGAGCCCGAACTGCGCCGCCCGACGCATCAGTTCCTTGATGAACGCCGCGCTGGCGCCGGCCGTCCTCCCCACGATGGCGGCTGCGAGGTCGTCGGGGACACGCAGCCCGCGCGAATACAGCTGGACGAGGCGCCGCCGCCCCTCCCGATCCGGCAGCGGGAACTCGATCGCCTGGTCGATGCGACCCGGCCGCGACGCCAGCGCCGCCTCGAGCTGATCCGGCCGGTTCGTCGTGAGGACGAACAGCAGCTGCGCGTCCTCGCGCAGACCGTCCATCTCGTTCAGCAGCTTGTTCAGCAAGGTCTCTTCGCACGCTCCGCGCATCGCCTCGCGCGCACGGGCGATCAGATCGACGTCCTCGATCACCACCATCGCCGGCTGCAGGAAGCGCGCGAGCTGGAAGTACTCGTCCAGGAGGCCGACCTGCTCCGACGTAATGAGCAGCGTCGTGTGATCGGGGAGCTGGCTCGCCAGGTAGTGAATGGTGTGCGTCTTCCCAGTTCCCGGTGGTCCGTAGAAGAGCAGCCCTTTCTTGACCGCGAGCCCGAGCTCGTGGAGCCGCCCCCGCTGCCGGATGAAGCCGTGCACGTTCCGCTCGAGCAGCCGCAGGGTCGCCTCGGGCAGGATGATGTCGTCGCGCGTCACGCCTGGCAGCCGGTGGACCTTGACGCTGCCCGCCTGCCCCGAGTAGTTGCTGCCGGCTTCGAGCGACAGCACTTTGCCCCGGTACGACCCGGTCTGGCGGACGAGCATCTCGACCTGCTCCAGGAACTCCCTCGACAGGCGTTCGCCGGCCTCGTCGTTGGGAACGGCGACTTCGATGTGGACGCCCTGCGTGTGCCCGTACCGTTCGGCCGGGGAGAGAATGACGGCGAACGGCGTCGCGCCCGCGCGCGCGAGCCACACGCCGCGCTTCAGGCACCGTGCGGGCATGGCCTCGCCCATGTCGATTTCCTCGTGCTCCAGCGGGCCGAGGACGACCGGCATGTGGCCGTCGCTCACGAGATGGGCGAAGCCGAGCGTCTCGTGCGAGTACTCGGAGTGAACGCCGCGCAGCGTCGCATCGTAGGCGTCGCGGAACTGGCGCTCCAGCGCGAGCTGCAGGTCCACGCGCGTCGTCACCGGGAACGTGCGCCCGGCCGTGACGAGCGTATCGACCGGGATCGGACCGAAGTGTTGCTGGACCAGCGCGCGACCGGTGTGCTGGGCCCTGGACCGGCGACGGAACATCGGGGAGCTGATTATACGCGGTGGGACCTGGGGTCAGGTCTTGCAATGCAACATCAGTACGCTATTGCAAGACCTGACCCCCACGGGGCGTCCGCAGCGCTGCCGTCAGCCGGACCTCCGCCCCGGCCCGTACCTCCGCCTCGATCCCCAGCCCCTTCAGGAGCGCCGTCAGGTCCTCGGCCTTCGGATGGTGCAGGACGAGCGACTCCAGACCGCATCCCTGCGGCGAGTCCTGGGACGGATGCCGGGAATCGGCGGCCCACTCGATGAAGAACGGCACCGGATCGACGGCTGGCGCACCGAACGCCGCGACGATGGCCATGCTGCGCCAGCGGAGCGTCAGGCCATCGGGCCGCACGCGCGAGCCGGCATTGGGACCATAGACCTTCAGATTGGCGGCCCGCGCCTCTGCGGCCACCCCGTCGATGTCGCGCGTTGCCGCCGCCCAGGTGATCAGCCGCGGCTCGGACAGCCCCCGGACGTCGATGTGGAAGCTGTAGGCCGTCTGCGCCGGGTCGGGCGCGATAATCTCCAGGTAGCGCCGGCCGCCGAGGGCGAGGAGCGCGTTCCGCGTGCCCATTCCCGGGTGGCTCCCGCCGACGTCGGCCCTGACGCCCGTCCGCTGCTCGACCCAGGCAATGCCTGCATCGAGATCCGCTACGCCCAGCAGCAGATGATCGACCGCGTTCACGGCTGACTCCCCCCGTTCAGCGTTCCCCCCGGCGCCGGGCGTTGTCCGCAGGTTTACGGCCGCAGCAGCGGTCGCGCCGAACGCGAGGACGTCGCGCCGGGTCCAGAGGTTCATCTCAGGACTCGTTCGGGCGCCCACGCCGCGTCCGTGCACCGGGCGCCTTCACGGCCGCTGCGCGCCTGGCCGCCCCGAGCGCCAGCCGCGCCCACCGCGCCAGGTCGCTCGGGCTCTCCAGCACCTCCGCCGGCACCGAGTAATACTGCATCGTCGCTGGCCGATTCGGAAATGGTCGGAAGGGACGCGCGCCAGCCTGCTTGTAGATCGTGCGGGTCTGATCGTCGGCCTTCAGATACAGCACGTCCTCCGCGATCAACCCGAAGAAGAGGCCGTCGCAGTAGAGGCCGACACCGCCGAACATGGCGCGCGACACGATCCCGCCGACCTCGGCGAGTTGATCGACGACGAATGCCCGGAAGCCGTCGTGGACCTTCTTCGCCGGCTTCGGGCGCACGGCGCGCGGCGCAATGCCCGGGCGTGAAGCTGCCGCCAGCCGGGCCTTGCGCCGGTCACGGGCAGGGAAACGTGGCATGAAAGAGTCCCATCATATCCGACGGAGGCCCGGCGGGATCTTCGTTTACGGCGATTTCTGCCGGCTGACCCGTTACACTGGTGGGAACGGGCTTCCCGGGGCGATCCCCGGGTAGCCTCACAGGACGCGGTCCGGCAGTCTCGAATCTGCCGGCAGCAGCGGGCACGCACGGATCTGGCGACTGCGCGCCGTGTCAAAAAAGACGATGAGCTATTGCGAGCATTGTGAGGGGCAGCGCTTCGATCGGGCGCGCGTGCTGCGCGCGCTTCGTCGGGTACGCAGGGACCTGCGGCAGGGGAACTGCAAGACGCCGCACGAGGCGCTCGAAGTGGCACTGCAGGCCATCAAGGCGCTGGAGATCCCGCATCTCGAGTGGGAGGACGAAGGAGACGAAGTAGTGCACTGAAAACTCCGAGGCGGGTCGGTCGGCGCCTTGCGGCTCCGACCAGGCGGCTCGCATCACGCGGTCCGTGCCTGGTGGCTCTACTCAGGGACCGACAAGCCTCAGGTAAGACATCCCGATCCGCAACCTGCCCGTGATCGTCTCGTCGAAGGCGTAGAGGATCGCGAGCGTGCCGAGGGCATGCGAGAGGGCGAGTGGCAGGACGTTCGGATACCGGTCGTAGATGCGGCACCAGACGAGCGCCGCCGCGCCCGTCACCGGTGCCAGGAACGGATTCGGCAGGTGGACCGCCCCGAAGAGCAGCGCGGCGATGAGGACGCCCGCGTTTTGTGACGTCGCGCGCTGGGCTTCGCGGAGAACCACCGTCTGCAGCACCCACTGCTGCGCGCTGCCCCAGGCGTAGAGCGCCGCGAAACTGCCGAGGAAATCGCGGCGGTCGTGGAGCGTTCCGATCGCCGCGCCGACCGCCAGGAACAGCAGCGCCGCGGGCAGCGTGACCACCAATACCGCCCGAACCGCCCGCCAGACGCCCTTCCGTGAGAATCCCCATTCCCCGGCCTTCGTGTTGTGCCATACCGCGAGTGCCACCACCAGCGTCCCAGGAATGTAGACGAGCTCTCTCGCCGCGCGCCCCTCGATGAACCAGATATAGACGAGCACGGCGGCGACAATGGCAGTCGTGAACGGCATGCTTGTGTGAACTCCGGCGGATCGCTGTGGCGCGTGAACCGACGACCGGGGACGTGGTACCCGGAACCCGGAACCCTGAACCTGAAAACGGGAAAGGCAGCGAATGGGCGTTCGTGCCGTCGCCCGCGGTCGGGCGCACCTTCGGGATGTGAATTCGCGTGCCCTCGCGATATTCTGATTGTGCCCGATGACCTCGCGGCCGCCCATCCCCGACACCTATTGGCTCCTCGAAGGCCGCCTCCTCGCCGGCAGCTATGCTGGTTCCTGGACCCGCGAGAAGGCGTCCCGGAAGCTCGCGCGGTTCCTCGAGGCCGGGATCCGCACCTTCATCGACCTGACCGAGACGTCAGAGCCGCTGGAGCCGTACGAAGCGCTGCTGGCGGAGCTCGCCTGCGAGAAAGGACTCGAGTGCCGATACCGCCGGTTCGCCATCCGAGACCGGGATGTGCCCACACGCGAACTGATGGTCGATATCCTCAACGCCATCGGGGCCGAAATCGAGGAGGAACGGACTGTCTACGTCCACTGCTGGGGAGGCATCGGCCGGACGGGCACGGTCGCGGCCTGCTGGCTGATCGAACAGGGGCTGTCGGCCAAAGAGGCGCTCGTTCGAGTGCAGACGCTCCGGTGGGGAGAGCCCAGCGAGTGGCAGCTCTCGCCCGAGACGCACGAGCAGCGCGAGTTCGTGGCCGCGTGGAGGCGGCTGGCTGACGAGGCCTGAGCGCCTGAGCCGGAGTCCCTTTCCCGCGCGGCTGTCGGCGCCGCGTAAACCCTCGGCCCCGCAGGCTGGCCCCGGCCTACTTCACCGCCTCCAGCACCAGCACCCAGTCCTGCCCCCGCCCGGACGTCGGCGGCGTATATGTCTGGAACGCGAGGTTGTCAGTCGTGTGGAACTCGTGCAGTACGCCATACCGCGGGTCGAACCACGACTCGCGGACCCGCGGCGCTTTGATGACCGCCTTGTCGACGGTGAAGCCTTCGCCGCGTGGCGAGTAGAAGAGCGCCATCGAGCCGTCCGACGCGCGCATGGCACGGACCCTGGCCGGCCCTGCGGCCGGACCGTTGGCGATCAGGCGCTGGTCGGGCACGAGCAACTCGAACGCGCGACCCTCCATGAACCGGCGCAGGATGCCCATCTGTCGCGCACCGGGGTGATCGAGCGCCTCGTGCCACGGGATGCTGGCGAAGAGCACCGGCGCGCGCCCGGGTGCCCACATCTGCCAGATGTTGTTGTTGCCGTACGCGTGCCCGCACGCGCCCGCCATCACCGACCACCACGCCGCCTGCCTCACGTCGTCGTCGTCGAACCGGTCGAGGCGGTTGTGATCCTTGAAATAGAAGCCGACGGGCATCGTCTCGTAGCGCGGCTCGCCGTCGAGCGTCGGGCGGAGCGGGGTGAGGGACAGGTCGCGGTCGGCGAAGAGCCCGGTGTCGTGATCTCGGCCACCGTGTGATGTCTGCGACATGTGGAAATCGAGCCAGGGCGCGTCCTGGAGCTGCAGCGACGACTGGCCAGGGCCGCGTGGGTGGAACGTCATTAGATGGCGCCCGCCGTCGCCGGCCTTCAACCCTGCGGCCATGGCGTCGATGATCGCGCGCTCCTCCGGGGTTGCGACGTTCTGGTCGCCGCCCAGGATCCAGATGATTGCCCGCTCGCGATAGCGCGCGCCGAGGAACTGTCCATAAGCCCGCGCGTTCTCGACCGTGAAGACCTTGTGATCGCCCGGCTTCCAGTACTTGCCCCAGGTGGGCAGAAAGCCGACGAACATGCCGAGCGTATTCGCGCGATCGACGATGAAGTCGATATGCCCGAAGTAGTCCGGATTGGGTTTGGCTGGATCCCTGTCGACGAGAGGGAGCGCGCCGTACCGGTTGGCTGTCGTGAGGCCGTCGAGCTCCGCAAGCGCCACCGCCTGGATGACCGAGAACCCTTTGCGCGCGCGGTCCTCCAGATAGCGTGAGGCCTCCTCGCGATCGAGGCGGTGGAACAGCATCCAGGCCGTGTCGGCCAGGTAGAAGAACGGCCGGCCATCCTCGTACTGGAGATACCGGCGGGTCGGCGCGACCTGGAGACGCCCTCGCGGCTTGACGCCCGCAGCCTGGCCGGTCCGCCTTGCCGCGCTGGGATCGCCCGTCGGCGGAGGTGCCAGATCGACCGCCGCGGGCGGGCCGAGCAGATCGATCAGCACTGGCTTCAGCGCATCGGCCCACACCTGGTAGCCGCGAGCGGTCGGGTGCAGGCCGTCGTGCATCATGCCTTCGATGAGTCGGCCGTCCGCATTCGCGAGCTGGCCGCTGATGTCCATGAAGCGCACGGCCCCCCCATCCGCCAGCGTCGCGAGGTTCTGATTGATGCGCCGGATCTCGGGCATGACGGCGATGTTGTCGTTGCGCGGCAGGATGCCCGTGACCACGATGCTCGCGCGAGGCGCCTTCTGCCGGCAGATCTCGACGATAGCCTTCACCCCTCGCGTAATGTCCTGGATCTTCGATTCGCTGCCCGGCACTTTGCCCACGTTGTTGGTACCCGCGAGGATCACGATGACCCTGGGGTTCACGCCATCGAGCTCGCCGTTCTCGAGCCGCCAGAGGATATGCTCGGTGCGATCGCCGCCCCAGCCGAAATTGGCGGCGTTCCAGCCGTGGAAGTTCTGTTTCCAGTTCGCGAGGAGCTCCGGATAGTCGAGGGCGCCCCAGCGGCGGACGATGGAGTCGCCGACGAAGTAGAGGTCGATGCGCCCCGTCTTCGCCTTGTCGAGGAGCTCGGCGTGCGCCTGCGCCGAGTTGGCGTCCGTCCGCGGCCTCGGGCGATCGGCGGGAGCGTCCGCCTGCGCCGCCATGGCGTGAGCCCGCGTGCTGAAAACGTCCACGCGAGGAGCAGCGGCGCCCGCAATCCCGAGAACGAGTGCCGCGAACGCCAGCCGCGGACTTCCTGCGCGCCGGGAGCGCAGGAGCTTCAGCCAGCCGATGTTATCCACGATGCGCATGCAGCACGGATTCTAGCCCACTGTCCACGTGAGCTGCCGATCGACGCGTCTCGAGTGGCGCGGTGTTTCTCGACGAAGCCGCCGCGGGTCTCGCGATGGCGCGCCCCCACCGTATAAGTCAAGCGTCGTGAGGAACCTGTCGAGCAGCTTGCCGGGAGTGCCCGCGTGCCAAGGCGGCGAGTCGGGGAACGGGTTCGCCGCCGCCGGCGGACACAGAGGCCTGGTAGTAGAATTCTGGCTGTCGATGACGCTCGACCGCGGCGCTTCGCTCGGGCCTTATCGGATCGAGACGCTGATTGGTCGGGGCGGAACGGGTGAAGTTTATCGCGCGGAGGACACGCGACTGTGCCGGCCGGTCGCCGTCAAGGTCCTGGCCGCCGAGATCGCCGACGAGCCCGCGCGCCGCCGTTTCCAGCAGGAAGCGCGGACGGCCTCGTCGCTCAATCATCCGCACATCCTGACGGTTCACGACACGGGCGACGTGTTGGGCCGCCAGTACCTCGTGACAGAGCTGCTGGATGGCGGCACGCTGAGAGACTGGGCGCGGAGCGGCGGCCGGAGCTGGCGCAACGTTGTCGCGCTGCTGCTCGGCGTGGCGGACGCATTGGCCACCGCTCACGAGGCAGGGATCCTGCACCGGGACGTCAAGCCCGAGAACATCCTGATCACGAGGAACGGGCTTGCCAAGCTGGCAGACTTCGGGCTCGCCAGGCTCGACCAGCCGGGCGCGTCGGACGCTGTCACGCGCACGTCGGCAATGCCGCAGACGCGGCCCGGATTCGCGATTGGAACCGTGGCATACATGTCGCCGGAGCAGACGGCCGGACAGCCGCTCGATTCGCGAAGCGACGTGTTCTCGTTCGGAGTCGTCCTGTACGAGATGGTGGCCGGCAGGCGGCCTTTCGGAGGCAAGTCCGAGCTGGAGGTGCTCCACGCCATCCGCGAACGGACACCCGATCCCCTGCCGGCCGGGACGCCCCTGCCGCTGCAGCTCCTCGTGGAGAAGGCGCTCGAGAAGGACCCCGCGGACCGCTTCCAGTCGATGCGCGAGATGGTCGTCGATCTGCGGCGGCTGCTCCGGCCGACGGCGGGCGCGACCGACACGGCCCTGGACCCGAAGGATCGACGTGGACGGCAAGCCCTAGTCGGCATCATGGTTCTCGTGCTCGCCGCGGCCGCAGGGGTCGCGCTGCTCGTGACCCGCCGCGGAACGCCTGACCCTGTTCCCCGACTCGAGTACACGCAGCTCACGCACTTCGCCGACTCGGTGGTCGCCCCCTCTCTATCACCGGACGGCCGCATGCTGGCGTTCATCAGAGGCGAAGATACCTTCATGGGACGCGGCGAAGTGTACGTGAAGCTCCTGCCCGACGGGGAACCGGTGCAGCTTACGCGCGACGGCTTCAGGAAGATGGGTCCGACAGCCTTTTCACCCGACGGGACGCGCATCGCCTACTCCGTCTACCCCGGGGGCGCCCAGTCGGAGACACGGGTGGTCACGGTGCTCGGGGGAGAACCGACGCGGTTGCTGACGAGGGCTGAAGGCCTGACCTGGGTTGGCAACGGTCGGGGCCCTCGGCGAGTGCTGTTCTCCCGGAGGATCAGCGTCGGGCTTCACATGGGGCTCTTCTCGTCCACCGAGAATCAGGCCGACGAGCACCAGGTCTACCTGCCGGCTGACGTGAACGGCATGGCGCATCGGGGCGCGGCGTCGCCGGACCGGCGGTGGGTGCTCGCCGTCGAGATGGACCTCAGCGGATGGCTGCCGTGCCGCCTGGTGCCCTTCGATGGGAGCGCACCAGGCAGGGCCGTCGGTCCCGAGCCTGCTCAGTGCACGGACGTCGCCTGGTCACCCGATGGCCGCTGGATGTATTTCTCCGCGAACGCCGGGAACGGATTTCACATCTGGCGGCAGCTGTTTCCCGATGGCCGGCCCCAGCAGCTCACCTCGGGCCCCACCGAACAACAGGGCATCGCCTTCGATCCCGACGGCCGATCGTTCGTGACGTCGGTCGGCGACAGCCAGAGCACGATCTGGATCCAGGACGCCCACGGCGCGCGGCAGGTCACCTCACAGGGCTACGCCTTCATGCCGGCATTCGCCGAGGATGGTCGGTCGCTCTATTATCTGCAGCGCTCCCAGGCCAATCGCCGCTTCGTCAGCGGCGAGCTGTGGGTTATCGACATCGACACGGGTCGCCGGGGGCGGCTCCTGTCCGACTTCCTGATGGAGCACTTCAGCGTGGCACGCGATGGCCGGCGCGTCGTCTTCGTCAGCATCGACGGCGAGGGCCGCTCCGAGGTGTGGCTGGCGACCCTCGACGCCAGCGCGCCTCCCCGCCGGCTGGCAGCGGTCGATGCCGTCGTGCGCGCGCTCGTCGACCCGGCTGGCGGCGTCTTCTTCGTGGGCGGCGAACGTGGAACGCCGTACCTCTACCACGTCGAAGACGACGGCAGCGATCTGCGGCGGGTGATGGCCAAACCCATCAGATTCCTGTATGCAGTCTCGCCCCACGGCGAGTCACTCGCCGTATGGGAAGGTGGGGAGGTCGATTCGTTCCATGCCGATGGCACGGTGGATGCCTCCGCCGCGGCAGCGCCATCGGGCGAAGGAGATGTGTCGGTGTATTCGCGAGCCGGTGCCAGGCGAACGCTGATCTGCGCCGGTTGCGGGACAGCCGGAGCAGAGAACCGGGGCATCACGCCGCCGCTCGTCAGCTGGTCGCCCGACGGCGCGTTCCTGTATCTCGTCTCACCGGCAGGCGCCCTGCCACAGACCTACGCCGTGCCGCTTCCGCAGGGCCGGTACCTGCCGGACCTGCCGGCGGCTGGGTTGTCCTCGATGTCCGAGGCGGCGGCGCTCCCCGGTGCGCGAATGATTCCGGCCGCACGCGCGTTCGCCGGGGCGGATCCGTCGATCTACGCCTTTCCGCGGGTCACCACCCACCGCAACATCTACCGGATCTCGGTGCCGGACTAGCCTGCTCCGCCACGGCTTCCGCGCCCGTGCCTGGCAGCGGAGCATCAGGGATCACATCAGTACGGGATGCGCGCTGTCAGTTTCGAGCTTCGACCCTGCCGAGCCGCGAAGCCCGAGGCGGGGCCGATTCGGGTAGCACCGTGCGGGGAAGCGGCGTCAAAGCGACGCCCGGGCAATCTGCGCATTGTGTTGCGCCCTGCGTGAACGTCGCGTGGCAGCGCGGGCAGTAGAGGGCCAGTCCGGGCTCGGCGACCACCGGCGGCGCGATCAACCGGGCACGCAACCCGCGCGACGACACGAGCGCCTCGATCTCCGCCCGGCCCTGCGGTACGTCGAAGTGCCAGAGGCGCGCGATGCGGAGGAACTCGTCGTCCGCACAGAGAGCCTCGGCGGCGAGGAGCGGGTGCGCGGCCTGCGTGAGCGCGACGGCATGCGCGGCGCGAATCAGGCTCAGCGGCGACAAGGCCAGCAGCAGCCACGATTCGAGCTTCGGCGCGCAGCCGTGTACGCGCCGATGCGCGGCGAAGAACGTGGCCAGCGTCCCGGCCCAGCAGACCACGAAGCCCGGCGCGAGCAGCGGAATCGACGGCGGGAAGCGCTCCGTCAGAACGAGCGCGGGGAAGACGACCAGCACGACGACGAACAGGCCGGTCGCGAAGGCGCGCACCCAGCCCAGTTGCGCCCCAACGCCCTTCAACCGGGTTCGGGAGCGGGCATCGAACGCACCGCCGTTGCACACGTGCGCCGCACGCCACGGCAGCATCGTCGTCCAGACGAAGGCGAACCGGCCGTCCAGGAAAGTGACGTCCGGTTCGCTCACACCGGCGAGACGGCCCGCCGCCGACGGCCTGAAGACCCAGTCGCCGGGCCGCCAGCGGACGACGCACTCCGACAGATACAGGACCCAGAGAATCGCGATCAGCCCGGTCATGGGGCGGCCGGAAGGCTATTCGGTTCGTCCGGCAGATGCGGCAACCGGCTGTGCCTCCTCACCGCGCCGCCCCAGCGACGAGAAGAGCTTCTTGATGGCGCCCACCAGGGCGATGAATCCGAGAACCAGAGCCTTCCACATCTTCTGGAGGAACCCCGTCTTCACGGCGGCCGCCCCCGCGCCGCCGGCAATCAGCGCCGCCAGTCCATAACCGGCCAGCTTGTCGCCCGGGCGGAACTCCGCGTACCGGTGTCCCTCGTTGAACGAATAGCTTTTCAGCACCTCGTTGAACTCGGTCGTGGCGACCCCGATCTCGCCGGGGCCGGCGACGACCTGCGCGCTCATCAGCCCCGTACGGCCCAGCAGGCGCACGGAGTGGTTGATCGTCGAGCCGTCGTCGGACGCCAGCAGCGTGGCCCAGGTGAGGTTGTCGGTCGCCTTGTCGTAATAGGGCCTCTGATGCCAGTCCACGAGGACCAGAGGGGCCCAGCCACGCTGCTTTCGCTCCTCGTTCGCGCGGAGGTTTCCCTCCTTCATCGACTGCATCAGGCCGTCGGCGTCGAGGCTGTCGCGCTCGCTGTTGTCGATGTGGCCGGTGTCCTCGTAGCTGAACACCGCGAACCAGTGCTCGTCGTTCGGCAGAATCCGGATCAGCGTGCCGAGCTCGTCGCCGTCGGGGATGTTCTGGTTCTCTTCGAGGAACCGCTTCGTGGCGCTCGCGTTCAGGAAAAGATACCCTTCGGGCACGGTAACCGCCGCCTGCGTTCCGAGTTTCCCGACCGTCGGTCCCGCCGACCAGCCGGCGGGCAGCTGCTCCTGCGCGGCGGCCGCGCCGACGCTCGACGTCCAGAGGACCAGCAACATCGCTGCACACTTCTGCATAGGGGTACCCCCGCACCGCCACGACGGCGCGTCACGGCCGCCCGACATGAGCGGCGATCGTGCTGACACGCGATGAGCCTGTCCAGTGCAAGGCGTCGGCCAGGACCAGCGCCGCGTGACGGCTGAGAATCAATGAAGAACTGATCCTCGAACCGTTACAGCAGCGAACTCCGGCCACCCGACTGACGTTTCCTGTCACGGCGGGCCGACAGGAATCGTCATGCGCGGCCGGCGGCGCCCCAGGCGGGGTAATCAGCTCTCGGCTTGGGCGGAAGGTAGAGGCAGACGGCCCGGGTCGCGATTTCATCCCCGATCCGTAATAGACTCCAGCCGGACACGCGAAGGGGGCCAGGCACGGGCCTCTCACTCCGGCGAAGACGGACGTCGCTCATGGCACTGACGTCGGGCACGCGACTCAGCGGGTACGAAATCCTGGAGCCCCTCGGCGCCGGCGGCATGGGCGAGGTGTATCGAGCCCGCGACAGCCGGCTCCAGCGCGACGTCGCAGTGAAGATCCTCCCGGGGATCTTCGCGAGCGATCCGGAGCGCAAGTCACGGTTCGAGCGGGAGGCCCAGCTGCTCGCGTCGCTCAACCACCCCAACATCGCCCAGATCTACGGCGTCGAGGAGTCCGGCAGCGGGCCGGCGCTCGTCATGGAGCTCGTAGAGGGGCCGACGCTCGCCGACGTGCTCGAGCGCCGCGCGGCCTCGGCGGGCAGCCGGGGCTCCTACCGGAGCGGCCAGGTCGACATCGACGCGCTCGACATCGCCCGGCAGATTGCCGACGCCCTCGAAGCGGCGCACGAGCGCGGCATCATCCACCGCGACCTGAAACCGCAGAACGTCAAGCTGCGGCCTGACGGCACGGTCAAGGTGCTGGACTTCGGCCTCGCGAAGGCTCTGGATCCGCTCTCGAGCGGTGACATGCCGGCCAACTCGCCGACGATCACCAACGTGCACACTCGCGTGGGCACGCTGCTGGGCACTGCCGCCTATATGGCGCCCGAGCAGGTCAAGGGCCGCGCCGCTGACCGTCGCGCCGATGTCTGGGCCTTCGGCGTCGTCCTCTACGAGCTGATCGCCGGCGTCGCGCCGTTCCAGGGGGAGACGACATCCGAGATCCTCGCACGCGTGATGGAGCGCGAGCCCGACTGGTCGAGAATCCCGGAGTCGACGCCGCCGGCGGTCGTACGGCTGCTGGAGCGCGCGCTCGTCAAGGACCCGAAGCACCGGCTGCAGTCGATCGGCGACGCCCGGCTCGAGATCGAGGAAGCGCTCGCGAGGCCGTCCGGCGGACCGGCAGCCCGGACCCTGGCGGCGCCCGCCACCCGACCCTGGCTCCTCGCCATCGCCGGTGTCGCGGTGCTGGCTATTCTCGGGTTCGCCGGGGTGGCGATGCGGTTCGAGACCGCGACGCTTCCGGCGCCGGCCATCCGTGCGTCCATCGCGCTGCCGCCCGGGCTGTTCCTCGACGGCGTCGGGCCTCCCGAGCTGGCCCTGTCACCCGACGGCCGCATGCTCGCGTTCCTCGCGCGGGAAGCGACCGGCGTGCAGCGGCTCTACGTCCGGCCGCTCGACAGCGAGTCCGCTACGCTCGTGCCCGACAGCGACACGGCCGAGGGCCCCGTCTTCTCACCCGACAGCCGGTGGGTCGCGTTCGCCGTCGGCGTCTCGATGATGGCGGGCGTGCCCCCGGAGCTGCGGCGGTACTCGATCGACACGGGGCTCACGCAGAAGATGGCGACGGTGGGGGACTACTTCGGGGGCGTCTGGCTGGCGGACGGGAGCTTCGTCTACGTGGACCGCCAGCCAGGCGGGCTCTGGAAGGTGGACCCGGCCGGCAGCAGGCAGCAGGTAGTGCCGAAGTTTCTCCTCGACGGGAAAGAGCTCGAAGGCAACCTGGCCTGGCCGTCGCTCCTGCCGGGAGGCCGTCACGTGCTTCTCACGGACTGGTCCGCCTCCAGCGTCGGGGTCCTCACCGTGATCGACCTGCAGTCGCGGCGGGCCACCAGGCTCGGGATCGAAGGCGCCGGTGGTCAGGTGCTGCCCAACGGCTATCTCGTCTACGCGAGCCCCACGGCGTCGCTCGTGTCGGTCCCGTTCGATCTGGCGACGATGAGCCTGGCCGGAGCGGCGACGGCGATCATGCCAGACATCGCGTTCGGGCGGAACAACATGCCAGCGTTCGCGACCGCGCCAAACGGCACGCTGGTCTACGCGAGCGGCTACCTGCGGGGCAGCCGCCGCGAGCCCATGCGGCTCGTCCGCTACCCCGCGTCGGGCGCATCGACGCCGCTGCCGTTCGAGCCCGATCTGCTGTTCCGGGGATTCGGCCTGTCGCCCGACGCCAGGCACCTCGCCATCGGCGCCTGGGACGGGTCGCTCTGGATCTACGACCTTCGGCGCGGCACCCGCGTGAAGCACCCGCTCCAGCGGATCAAGGAGGTCAATACGCTGGCGTGGAGCCCTGACGGCCGCCGTCTGGCCGTGGCGGGCAACATGAGCGACTCGACCAACTGGGGTGCGGTCGTGACCTCAATCGACCAGCCCGATCGCGAGGACCTGGTCGCGCAGTCGGCGGACTCGGAGGTGCACCTCGCAGGCTGGTCGCCCGACGCGAAGTCGATCTTCGGGTGGAGCAACACCGGGCAGATGCGGGGGGCGATCTTCCGCGTCGACGACGGCAGGGAAAGGCAGACGGTGTCGGTGGAACCGGCGCTCGTGAACCAGGTGAATGTCTCGCCGGATGGGCGCTGGCTGGCGTACGTTGCCGTCGGCACGGGGGCGCTGGACCTCTTCGTGATGCCGACGAGCGGCAAGGGCACGCGTCTCGCGGTCACGTCGCGCGGCGGGGCGAGCCCGCGGTGGGCGCGCGACGGAAAGCAGCTCTACTTCAGGCGCGGACCCGCGCTGATGGCCGTCGACGTGGCGGTCGAGGGCGACAGCCTCCATCTCGGCGCCGAGCGGACGGTGTTCGAGGAGGATCTCGGGCGCGAGTACGACGTCGGGCCGGCGGGGGAGTTCTACGCGATGCAGCCGGTGCCCGGCGCCGGCGATCAGACGAGCATCCAGATCAGGACGAACTGGTTCGAGGAGGTGGAGCGGCTGATGCGGCGGCGGTGATCGGCTCCGACCCGCGGGTTGCCATGGATTGGCGGTCGCGCCCCCCGCGACGCTGCAATTCGGCAGGGGCTGGGGACAGGTCGAACTCAACTTCGCTTTTCCGCCCAGGTAGCCGTGTCGCTCCCGGCGCGTTACCGCGGCGACCGCAACAGGCCGCTCCTCACGATAATCGACGCGCGGCGCGCAGGAACCTTCACGAGAAAGCGCTGGCCGTCTGGGGCTGCGTCGTATGCGTCAAATTGGGCGACTCCCACGCGGCTGACGTTCGATCCCGCGTCCGATCTCCGGCCGCTCTGGTCGAAAGACGAGTCGGCAATCGTGTTCGCCCGCGAACGGGCAGACGGCTGGCAGATCTACGAGGTGAGGCTCGAGCGGCCGGGAGTCGAACGGGCCCTGCTCCCCCGCTTGTCATCCGATGCGCTCGGCCCGGTCTCGTGGGACGGCGACGTCCTGGAGTACGCGACAACGCGCCGCGGTCGTGCCTCCCGGCTCTGGTCGCTGCGGCCGGGCCGTGACGAGGCCCCGCGACTGCCACGGCCGGACGAAGAGGGCGGTCTGCGGGACCCGGGAGTCGGCGACGTTCGTCGTGAATGCGAGCCACCTGCCGTCCGGAGATATGCGCCCCTCGCTCTCGCTTGTCGATCCTGCAGCCAGCGCTCCGCCCCGCGATGGAGATCCGACGGTCGTGAACTGTTCTTCATCGCGCCAGGCTCCAGGGTGAACGGCCCAAAGACATACATCGCTTGATCCGCAGACCGCGTGTCCTGGCTCACGACACCCTCCCAGCGTGGGCGGCTACGGCTGATTCTAGAGCGCAGTCGAGAGGACTGCCACTGTCGGATTGAACGCAATCCGGCGCTGAAACAATTTTTCAGACTTTTTTACGGCGAGTTTCAGGATTTTGGCGTTGTGGACGGCGCAGCGTGTCGTTCTCCAGGACAGAAGGCGTCCAGCCGATGGCCGTGAGAAGCCGTCGGCGAGCGCTCACACAGCCGGGGAGGTGCGCAATGCGGTTCATCGTCCTGATCGTCAGTCTCGGGCTTTGCTGTGCCTGCGGAACCGGCGAGGCCCTCAGGCCGAGCGAG
>DASPFV010000317.1:0-22069 GCA_035620975.1 Vicinamibacterales bacterium | reverse complement strand
GGCCTGCTGAGACACGAATCGGCGTGCGTGGAAAAACGCGCCTTCCGCCTCGCGGTCCGCGACCCGCGGTGGGTTCCCAACCCAGCCCGGCCGTCACGCTTCAGGCGCGTTTTGCTTGTCCCGTGTCACGCCCGCTCACGGTTGCCTCCGCATACCACTTTCCGCCAGCTTCAGCGAACTGACAGAGTCGTGCCAAGGCTGTCAGGCGATTCGTGTCCCGGCAGACTGCTGGTGCGCGTGGGGGGACGATGCTGAGCTTCATGCAGTGGCTCGACGGGACGGCGTGGAGCACCGCGCTCCACGAATCGCTCTACATGTACCCGCTGGTCGAGTCCACGCACGTCCTGACGCTGATGCTCTTCGTCGGCATGACCGTGATGTGGGACCTGCGGCTCCTGGGCCTGGCGTTCACGAACGTGCCGATCAGCGAGCTCTCCCGCCGCATCCTGCCCTGGAGCCGCGCCGGCTTCTACATCATGATCGTCACCGGCGGGCTGCTGCTCTTTGCGATCCCGGTGCGCACGTATCAGAACGTCTTCTTCCGCGCGAAGATGATCATGTTCGCCCTTGCGCTGCTGAACATCTGGTACTTCCACAGGCGCACCGAACGAAGCATCGCCGCCTGGGACACGGCCGCCACGCCCCCGCGCGCCGCGAAGGTCGCCGCCGTGGCGTCGATCACGCTCTGGTTCCTCATCGTGGTGGCAGGCCGCATGATCGCGTACAACTGGTTCGACTGCGACATCCAGCCGCAGCCGGGCTTCATCAACCGGGCGGCCGGCTGCGTCGTCCCTCCGGCGAAGTAGACGCACGTTGGAACTGCTGCCCTGTTTCGAGTGGATTGAAGCGACGTCCATCGGCAACGCCATCCGGCGGTCGCTGTGGCTGTTTCCGGTCATCGAGGCGATCCACCTGCTGGGGCTCTGCGTGCTCGGCGGTGCGGTGCTGATCGTCGACCTGCGGATGCTCGGCGTCGGTCTCCGCGGCTACCCGATTCCGCAGATCGCCCGCGACGCGCGCCCCTGGTTCCTCGGCGCGCTGGCCGTGATGCTGGCGACCGGCTCGGCGCTCTTCACGTCGGAGGCGGTCAAGTGCTACTACAACACGTCGTTCTGGGTGAAGATCACGACCCTGCCCTTCGCTGTCATGCTCACGATCGGCATTCGCGATCCGATGGCCCTTCGCGCCAGCCTGGACGCCACCCCGTCGACGCGCGCCGTCGGGATGACCTCGATTGCGTTGTGGGTGATCGTCGCCGCAGCGGGCCGCTGGATCGGCTTCTCGGGCTGAGGGCCGTGAACCCGGAACCCGGAACCCTGAACCCTGAACCTGGATCCCTCAGAGCCCGCCCTTCTTGATGGGCGGCTCGGTGGGGTCGCGTCCATCGCGCGGCGCGCCGGTGCCCGACGACCCCATGAAGATCTTGCGGCCGTCGGTGAACGTGACGTCACGGCCGTTGGCGCGCTTCAGCGAGTGATCCTTCGTCTGGTACCCGTCGACAATCAGCTCCGTGCCGATCCTGAGGGAATCACGCGTCAACCCGCGGCGCAGCAGCGTATTGGGCGTGCCGCCCTCGACCATCCACACTTCCCGGGTGCCATCGGGCTTGACGACCTCGATGTGAATCCAGGCATGCGGGTTCACCCATTCCAGCTTGACCACCTTGCCCCGCAGCCGGACAGGCGCATCGGGATCGAACTCCGCGCCGAACGCGTGATGACCGGCCAGGGGCGCTGTCGCGGCGGTGATGAGGACACCGATCCACGGCAGCAGCATTCTGGTGTGCATGATCAGTCCTCGTGCGGCAGCTTCTTGCCGTCCGCCTCGCGCTTCTCCCTTGCGCGCTCCCCCTGGAGGATGTTGGTGAGCGCGTAGTTGCCTTCGTGGCAGGCGTATTCGTAGATCATCTCGTCGAACCGGTTGAACACGAGCTCGCCGGTCCACGGCGCCGAGAACGTGGTCGGATCCTCGATCGTGAACCGGTAGAGGATGGAGTCCGGGCCGTTCCGCGTGAACCGCTCGATCACCTTCAGGCTCTCCGACGCGCCGCGGAATTCCTGCAGCGGGTGGAAGTTGGTGGTCTCGACCACCAGCGTGTCGCCTTCCCACCGGCCGATGGAGTCGCCGAACCACAGGCGGATGTGCTTCGGCGGGTGCGTGCTGTCGTTGAGACGGATGACGCGGACATCGTGCACCATCTCGGTCATGATCATCACGTGGTCCTTCGTCTGCACGATCTGGTAGTTGTTGTTGTAGAAGTAGTTCGGCAGCATGGGTGGTCCCATGTTCGATCCGAACGACGTCAGGCACCGCTCGGCCAGCGCCCGCAGCTCAGGATGATCGAACGCCCCAAACCGCTTGCGCGCAGCCGCGGCCGTGTCCTGACGTTTGCGCGCTTCGGGAGTGAACGCCGGAACCCGTCCGTCCGGCGGATCGATCACGATGCTCGACCGCGGTCTGCCGTCGACGCGCAGCACGCGGTCGCCAGGATCCAGCCAGAAGTTGTTGTATCCGCCCACCGCTCCGCCTGCCACCTGTGAGATCCGTTCGATGAACGTCGGCTCACCAGGGAGCTGACGCTGCTCGCCGCCCTTTGGGGGGGCGGGACGGTCCGGGTCGCTCGGCTGGTCGCGAAATTCCGCCACTTGCCGCGTGCGCTCCTCGATCCTCGCAGCTTGCGCGTCGGTGAGGATCAGGTCCTGCCCTTTGTCGCGTTCGAGCGGCGTCAGCGTGGCGTTGCTCCAGTTGCCCTGCAGGTCTGGTCTCCCCTCGGCGGTGCGCGGCACGGACCAGCTCCCGCCGGGGGCCGGCGCCGCCTGCCCGAGTCCGCCAGGCGCCTCGGCGACGACCTCGAGCGAGCCGAATTCCGCGGCGCCCGCGAGGATCATCGCGGCGAGCCCGAACGCGATGTGAGGCTTCACTGGATCGGCTCCTTGCGCAGGTGCCCGTACATCAGCTCTTCGACGAACTCGACGCACTTGAACTGTCCCAGCCGCGCCCCGGGCTCGACGCGCCGGTACAACGGCATGCTGATCTTCCAGGGCCGGGTGAACACGCCCGGATCCTCGATCGTCGCCTCGTACTGGAGATGATTCCGATCAGTCATGCGGTACCGCTCGGTGACCTTCAGCTGCTCGCTGTGGTGATTACCGGCCCGGTCGAACCAGCTCTGATCGTGGAACCCGGTGGCGACGACCACGAACGTGTCCCCTTCCCAGCGGCCGACGGACTGGCCCATCCAGGTGTCGACCTGCGGCGGTCCCGGATCCTGCAGGTAGACGTTGCGATACGCGCCGGCGTACTCGTAGGCAATGGCGAACGCGCCGTTGCTCTGGAAAATCTGGAACGGGAACGGCATGTAGGTCGCGCGCGGCACGCCGGGCAGATAACACCTGATCTCCGGATCGCGCTGCAGCCAGTTGGCCTGGTTGTCTGCCTTTTTCCTGCGCCCTTCCGTCGTGTAGGGAATCTCACCACCCTCGACCACGCCCATCCCGCCTGGGACGGAGCCGACCGCTCCCAGCGCGATCACTTCCCTCGCAGGGACCGGGATGATCGGGCCCGGCCGCATCGCGAGCGCCGGACGCGCCACGTGCGGCTCGAGGTCCCAGTTGGCCGTATTCAGCGCCTGCCAGAGGCCGTTGAAATCCGGCTTTCCCTCGAGACGAGGGATGGTGCCCGCAGCGGCCGACCCTGCCTGCTCGCCGGATACCGGCAGGGCCGCCAGCAGGGCGGCAGCCATCACGCCGGCCCCCGCCAGCGCCAGAAGGGCGTCACGAAGCGTCCTGTGCATGATGGGTGAACTCCCGGACGTGCACATCCTACCGTGGAACAGCGACGTCCCGCCGGCCGACGAGCCGATGCTCCCATCGACCTGGCCGCCCTTCCTTCCCTTTGAAGGGGCCGGCTCGGGAGGTCGCCGGGGGCGTCTCGGCCAGCCGACGCGGGAGCGCGGCGTCGCGTTCGGCTTCGTCATCCTGCGACTCCGTCCAGTACCTTCGCTGGTCGCAGTGCGTGTAGAGGCGCACAGCCTGCTGTCGAGGCGGCTCGCCGTGGCGGAAGCACAGGACGAACGCGCGGATTTCACGCCGATTCCCTCGCGGTCCCTTCCAGAATCGGACGAGAATGGATCCTCATGAGCCGCGAGTCCCGCCCGGACGGGCATCCCTGGAGAACGTACGTCGTGGCATCGAGCCCGGGCTGGATTGTCGCCGGGGTCGTGACAGGAGTCCTGTATCGGACGACCGACCTGTCGGCGTTGCCGGCGGTTCTGTTCCTGTCCGCGTGGATCGCCACGGACCTCGCGATGTACCCGCGCATGCGGCGTTACTACACGTCGGAGCCGGCCGCGGCCCGCATCGTCGGTGAGATGGGCACGGCGGTGTCTCCGCTGGCTCCGCGGGGCTTTGCGCGCGTGCACGGAGAATTGTGGCAGGTCATAGTGACTGATCCGATCGGCAGCCTTCCGCTGGGCGCGGCCGTGCGGGTCTGTGAGATCCACGGCCTCGAGCTGGTCGTCGAACCGATCTGAACCGCGGATTTACGCGGATCGATCTGTCACGGGGACGCGGAGGAACGCGGATCTACGCGGATCCATTGGCACGGGACGCGGATCAACGGACCTCAAGCGGGCGGGTTCCTCATGACCACGACGCCCATCCTGCGGTCCAGCGCTCTCCGGCCGTTCGTCGAGAGGCTGGTTCGAGCCCGGCTCGGGGCTCGAGGCTCCAGGCCCACGGCTCCAGACTGGAGCCGCGAGCCCGGAGCGCACAGATCAGAACCTGAACCCCAGCGACAGCTGGACCGTGCGGGCGCGGGGGAAGTGATCCTCGTCGGTGGCCTGGCCGAACCGGGGACCTCGCGTGAAGGTCAGCGGCAACCCCAGATCATCGACCGGACCGTCGAAGTCCGCCGTGATCGCCGTGTTGTGCTCGATGAGCGGCGAGGTATTGAACACGTTGAACATCTCGAGCTCGAGGTAGGGCCGCAGCGTGCGCCAGACCGGGATCTGGTAGTTCACCGCGACGTCGAAGAGGTGCGCCGCCTCGAACCGCTCCGTGCCCCTCGCGCCGAAGTACAGGGTCTGCGAGCCCGCGTTCGGGGTGCTGGCGTAGCCGGCGGCCTCGGCGATGGCGAGCTGCTGATCCGTCAGCGGAACGCCGGCGGCGGCGAGGCTGAAGGTCAGCGGCGAGTCGTAGCGGTAGAGGAGCGCCAGGGTCGGCTCGCCCCACTCTCCGAGCGGCATGGTGTAGACACCCCACGCGCGCACCTTGTGCCGCTGGAACGCGTCGAGCCGTCCGACGGGGAAGTTGCGTGATTCGCGGAAGACTTCAGGGAAGTCCCCGAGCAGCGAAGAGATGGCGGGCTGGTTGGTCGCCTCGCCCTCGAAGTTCCCCTCGTTCTCGAGCTGCACCGTCCAGTGGCCGTTGACCGTGAAGCGCGGCGTCACCCGGTACCTGGACTGGAACTGCAGGCCCTTGTAGCGGCGGACGGGCTCGTCGCTGTTGCGGAAGACGCTGTTGTCGAAGGTGCCGAAGTTCTGGCCGTCCTCGATGATCGTCGTGTCCCCGGTGTCGATCGTAATGAAGTCCTCGACGAAGTTCTCGAAGTTGCGCTGGATGTAGACCGCCTCCACGTACCCGCGTCCGCCGAGCATCTGCGTGCCCGCCTGGAGCGTGAACTCCCGCGAGACCGGGGACGACAGGCCGTCCTCGAAGAACACGTTGGCGGTGGGGAAGTCTCCGAAGACGATCGGGTAGTTGCCCACGTCGAAGCCCGGCGCGAACCGGTCTCCTTCACCGGCGGGACCGTCGTAGATGCCGAGCAGCAGCGCCGGGTTGCCGACCGGCGTGTTGCCGCCGAACTGCGCCTCGCTGTACTTGCCCGAATAGTGGCCGTAGGTCGCGCGGAAGACGGTGCTGCCGCCCCACGGGTTCCAGGCGGCGGCCAGCCGCGGCATTACCGTGTCGGTGTCCACGCCCACGATGCCGCCGGTCGCCTCGCTGCGGACGCGCTCGTATCGCAGGCCGAGATCGAACGACAGGCGATTGTTGAGCGTCCACGAGTCCTGCAGGAACAGCGACGTCGTCCTGATGTCGAGCTCGGCGCCCCGCGTCGCGCGCCAGTTCAGCACCCGGGACACGCCAGGCACGAAGACGGGGATGAAGTTGCCCTGCCCGTCGAGGACCGGGTTGCCGGCCGCGTCCACCCTGTAGTCGGCCTGGAAGACGTAGTCGGTCGCGCTCTGGGAGTTCCCGCCGGTGTTGGTGGAGGTGAACACCTCGAACCCGCCCTTGACGTCGTGGTAGCCCAGCCGCTCGGTCGAGCCGAAGTACGACAGCGTGCCGGCCACCTGCTGGTTGTCGCGATCCTCCGGGTCGGTCGAGTCGAAGTACGGCGCGTTGTAGTGGAGGCTCTCCGGGACTCCCTCCGCGACGCCACGGGACAGGAAGGGAGAGTCGAAGATGTCGGTGCTCGTTCCGCCGGTATTGCGGAACCCGAACTGTTTGCGCGAGTACTGCAGCGTGGCGAACAGCGACGGGCTGAGCACGCCGCGGTAGTTCGCGACGAACAGGTCGTTCGGCAGTTTCCGGCTCACGATCGTGTTCGGGTCGATGCTGAAGGTGAAGCTCGGCCGCGTCTGATCCGTCTCGTTGCCGATGTAGGTTGCCGAGACCGTATGGTTCTGCGCGAGTGTGCCGGTCCCCTTGAGCTCGTAGCGCGTGTTCTCCTCCGTCCGGACCACCGGCAGTCCGAGTTCCGGGAACGTGCCGGACTCCGCCGTGTCGGCGAACCGGCCGGCCGAGAAAAACCAGAGGCGATCGCGGACGATGGGGCCGCCGAACGTGGCCTCGTAGCTCTGCGAGATGTCGCTCTCGCGCGTGATCCCCTCGTCACGTTCGAACGGCGTCTCGTCCGTCCACGACGGGTTGGTCAGGTTCACGCGGAAGGTCCCGGCGTACTCGTTGCCGCCGCTCTTGGTGATGGCGTTGATGACGCCGCCGCTGAACCGGCCGTACTCCGCCGATACGCCGCCGGTGAGCACCTGGGTCTCCTCGAGGGCGTCCTCGATGAAGAGGTTGTTGGGCGTGCCGAACAGGTTGTCGTTGATGTCCACGCCGTCCACGAGGAACACGTTGTCGTAGGCGAACGAGCCGGCGATCGTGACCTGGCCGGCGTTCGGCGTGTTGTCGGTCACCCCGGGCGCGAGCTCCGCGATGCCCGAGAGCGTCCGCGGCGCCGGCAGCGCGTTGACTTCGTCGTAGCCGTAGTTCGCGCCGACGTTCGGGGTCTCGAGCGGCGCCGGGGTCACCGACGCCCGCACCTCGACGGCTTCGGTCACCGTGGCGAGTGCCATCGCCACGTCCACCTGTGTCGATCCGCCAAGCCGGACCTCCGCGCCTTCCTCCACAGTACGCATGCCCTGCAGCTCGAACCGCAGGACGTACTGGCCCGGCGGCAGGCCGCGGAAGATGTAGGCGCCGGTCGCGTCGCTCACGGCGACGCGGGCCCCCTGGAGTGCGGACGACTCCGCCGTGACAGTCACCCCTGGCAGCACGGCCTGCTGCGCGTCGGTGACGCTGCCCGAGATCGTCCCCGTCTGCACGCCCTGGGCGGCCACCGTCGCGGCCAGGCACAGGCAGGCGGCCGCGACGCGCCCCGCGAAGGCGCCGAGGGGCCCGATGAGTTGTCTGAACATGTCTCCTCCCGTCGAATGGGCCGGCCGTCGATGAGGCAGCCGGCACTCGTATCGGGGCTTTCCAGCAGGCGGCGTGCCAGGATCAGCAGCACCGGAACGGTGCGCGACGACGCGGAAGTTGGCGTGCTGCAGACAGCCGCCTGCGACTGGCGCGGCGCGGATCCAGCCTGTCGTGCCGCTCTCGACGATGTGTTGAACGTCGGATCGACGTCAGCAGTTCGAGTTCGGTTCCAACGTCAACAGTTTGAGCTCAAACTACAGTGGTCGGCCCGGGCTACCATTGCTCGAAAGGCGATTGAAACGGATGAGATGCCGGGGCAGAGTGCTTGTGTGCGGGGTTTCTGCAGGGCACCTGCGGGCCTTCGTTGATGAGCCGCTCGGCGGCGCAGGCCGCACTGGCGTCTGAGTGTTAGCGGAAGCTGATGATGGCACCTCTCGTCGTCCAAATCGTTTCCACGCTTCTCGCCCGGTGGTTCGTCGGGTGGAGGGACGCTGCTCGGATCGGCCTGGCGGCGATGTTCCTCTTCACCGCCGGGTTCCACTTCTCGGGCTTGAAGCACGACCTGGCCGCAATGATTCCGCCGCCGCTGACCGGAGCGCTGTGGGTGATCTACCTGACAGGCGTGCTCGAGGCGGCCGGAGCAATCGGACTGCTGACCCCGCGGCTTCGAAGAGCCGCCGCCTGGGGGCTGCTGGCGCTGCTCGTTGCGCTTTTTCCAGCAAACGTGTACGCAGCCCTGACAGGCGCCACACTGGGGGGCGACGCAGCCACCCCGCTCTGGTTCCGCGCGCCGCTTCAGGTGTTCTGGGGGGCCGTACTATGGCAGACGAGCCTGACTGCTCGTTCTGAACCGGCTGTCGAATGAGGGTGTCATGTCCGCGACCACAGTGGCGCAGATCGACCCGTGGGGCCCGCGAGACGCCTGCAGGGATCGCTTCAGACCGCGACACTCGATAACATGAGCGACCACTCATCCAGGGACCGACATGACCAGACCGGACATCACGGGCATTGCGCCGTTCTTCATCGTCAGGAATGTCCCAGCCGCGCTGGCGTTCTATCGCGACCGTCTCGGGTTCGACATCACGTTCGAAGGGCCCCCTGACGACATCTTCTTCGGCATTGTCCAGCGGGGCGCCGCGATGATCATGGTCAAGGACGTCGGCGTCGATCCGGTGCCGAACTCCCGGCGGGACGTGCACAAAGGGATCGCCCGCTGGGACGCGTACCTCCATGTCCCCGATCCCGACGCGTTGGCGGCAGAGTTCTCGTCGCGCAACGTCGAGTTATCCGAACCACTCAAAGATACCGACGATGGCCTGCGGGGGTTCGAGCTCAAGGACGCTGACGGATACGTCCTCTTTTTCGGCCGTCCTCGTTCATAGGCCGACCGGCTTTCAAGGTCCTGGATTGTCGCGGTGGTGCGTCGAATCACGCGTCGTCCGGGCGTCACTTTGTGTGGGGATATCAAGTCCCCCCGAAATCAGACCGCAGCGACGTGCGCTACTTGATGCTCATTCACCACGACGAAAGGGGCTAGTGTCCTGACCGCGTGGTTCGCGACATAACTCCCGGGCGGGGCATCCCGCCTGGCGGCGTGGCTCGTCGCTTACAAATTCCCGATTTGCGGCTCCTCACGCCTTGCCATGCGGGCGCCGCGCTCCGGACTTATGCCACGATCCACGCGGTCAGGACACTAGAACATCTGCCCGATCGAGAAGTGCACGCGCACGCTGTGCCGTCCATACGCGTCGCTGAAGGGGTACGCGACGTCGACGCGGAATGGCGCCAGCGGCGTGCGAATGCGCAGCCCCAGTCCGGCGCCCAGCGCCAGCCGCGCCAGCGTGACGTCCGCGAGGCTGGCAAACGTGTTCCCGGCATCCACGAAGGCGGCGCCACCGAGCCGCTTCGTGATCGGGAACCTCAGCTCGCCGTTCAGGACCAGCAGCTCGGTGCCGCCCAGGGCGAAGCCCGCGACGTTGATGGCCGACAGCGAGTCCTCCGGGTACCCACGCACGGTGTTCGTGCCGCCGGCGTTGAAGAACAGATCGATGATGCTGATCGGCGCGACGCCCGAATAGTCCTGGATCGTGCCGTAGCGGACGCTGCCCGCCGCCGTGAGCCCGCCGAGCGGCTGATAGTACGACTGCCGGAGCAGATAGCGGACGTACCCGAGATCGGAACCGAGCGACGGCACCCCGAACTGGAAGCTCGAGCTGTGAAACAGGCCCCGGCTGGCGTCGAAGGGACTGTCCCGTCGGTCGAGAATGACGGAAACGACGGGTCCTGCCAGAAGTCCGCCGACATCGAAGTGCTCCTCGACCAGGAACCGGCGTGACGAGAACTTGTAGCCCCAGACGAGCTCCCACGCGGACGCCGGCCGCCAGCGCTGCTCGAGCGTCAGTTCCCGGCGCCGGTCATCGAGCGTCGCTCCCTCGAGTGTCGAGGCGCTGTCGACGACGTCCTGCTCGCGGCGATCGCGCACATAGACGTTCGTCCGCAGGCGTCTCCCAAACATGCGCGGCGAGGACAGCACCAGCCCGACGATCTGCAGGTCAGGGTCCCAGTGAGCGCCGACGCTCGCCTGCACGGCACGGCCAATGAAGTTGCGATCCCGCAGCTCCACGGAACCACCCAGGGCGTTGCCGCTGCCTCTGCCCGTCGATCGATCGAAGGTGAACTGCACGCCGTACTTCAGCTGGAACCGCTGCAGCTCCTCCGCCTGTATGGTCAACGTCAGCGGCAACGCGTCGGGGGCTCCGGGCTGAATCGCCGAGTCCCCGAAGTCGAAATCGACGCGCCGGAAGGATCCGATGTCGTACAGGTTGCGGCGGGTCGTATCGATGGCGCTCTCGCCCATGGCGTCGCCAGGTTCCAGGGCGATGGCTTTGCGCACGAGCCCGTCGTTCGTCGTTTCCGCTCCCACGACGTTCACGTCCTTGACGACGTAGAGCGGACCTTCGGTCACGGTCCATGCGATCGAAACCGTTCCATCCTCGGCTGTCGTCAGCCTGTGCGCGACGGCCGCACGCCGATAGCCGAGCCCGGCATAGAACGCCTTCAGCCGCCGTGCGGCTTCGACCGGCGCCGACGCCGGGAACGGCTCGCCGATCGACAGCCCGAGCGCTTCCGTGGCTCCCTTCATCCGTGCCGGATCGACGCCCTCGAGCTGCACACCGGCGAGGCGCGACAGCACGCCTTCGTCGATGGCGATCGGCAACGTGGCCCCGGTGCCCTCGAAGGCAGGCTCGCCGACGGTGACCTGGGCCTGGAGATGTCCACGGCCCGCATAGAGCTGCCGGACCTGCCAGACGAGCGACTGCGAATCCAGCCAGACGGCCGATTCAGCGCGATGCGGCGCCACCAGCGCATCGAGCTCGGCATTCGAGACGTTGCGATTGCCGCTCCACGCGACGTTCAGCCGCTTCGTCTGCGGGCCCCGGGCGACATGCACCGTGACGCGCGCCAGATCGGGCGTCTCGGCCTGGAAATCGAGCTGCAGCACCGGCCGGTAATAGCCCCGGCGGGCGAGTCCCTCACGCGCGATGCGTTCGAATTCCGTACGCACGACGTCGGGGATCGGCAGGCCGCGCCAGGCGGCGTACATCGCATCGATCACCTCGTCAGGAATAGGATCTCCAGTGACGTCGATGACGGTCTGCGGCCCACGCTCGATGACGTAGGTCAGCGAGACGTCTGAGCGATCGGCGTCTTCGCTGCGAGTCGAGGCGATGCGCACGCGGTGGTAGCCGCGGTCCAGATAGAAGTTCTCCAGCCGGTGGCGATCATCGATCCAACGCCGGACGTCGAAGCGATCGCCGGCTTGGAGCTCGAGCCTGCGCGAGAGTTCCGCTGAGCTGAATCCCGGCGCACCCGTGATCTGGACTGCGCCAACGATCGCACGCCGCCGCTCTGCGGCCGCCCGTCGTGCCGTACGCGTCCCGGTGGGCGAACCGGGCCCGAACGCCATCGAGCGGCGGAATTCGATCCCCCGCGAGGCCTCCTCGCTGGAGAAGGCGCGGACTTCGTTGACCGGCGTCGGTTTCCACACCAGCACCCACGTGACCGACCCTTCTTCGAGATTGTCGGAAAAGATCAGGTCGAACGACGATCCGAGCGACTTCGACACGGTCAGGTGCTGGGCCGTGCTGACGTCCTTCGACACGAGATCGAGATCGGGAGCGCCGATCCGGACGGTGTCGAGACCTACGAACCTTCCGGCGAAGCCCAGGATGTCGGTTGCCGCGGCGGCGGCGGCGAAGTTGTCGTCGGATTGCCTGCCCTGCATCGCCTGTTCACCGGTCTGGCCGGTCACGATGAGCGACTGGAGGTCCCGCTCGCCGAGCGGCGGGACCGAACTGAACGAGGTTTCGATGCGATCCGGCGTGCCGCTGATGCGGATCGTGACGTCGTAGTCCGCAATCCGCGTGTCGCCGAGGGCGTCGAGCGTCGGGACGAGCCCGTCGGCCGGAGCGAACCGCACCTGGCTGTCCCGCATGCGATAGGCCCGTCCGCCGATCGTGATGCGCCCCTCGTCCACGACATCGACGCGTCCCGACAGGGCCGGCGACTGGATCGTTCCGGCGAGCCGCAGGTCCGGCATCAGCTCCACGGTGCTGACACTGTTGTCGATCAGAATGGGATCGGTGACGGCAACGCTGATGTCGAGGGCCGTGTCCGCCAGCCACGGCGGCAGCGTGGACTCGCCCGAACTGCGGGTGGCCGATGACAGCGAGTTCACGAGCTGCAGGATGCGCGTCACCGGTTCGGTATAACGGTTGGCAGTGATTTCCACTGTCCCGGTCAGCCGGCCGGCCTGCTCCACCCGCTGCCATGCGAGGTCGGCGCCGAGCTGACTGTGCAGCCCGCGCGGCACATCGATGAGGATGTCGCGTGCCACGATAGTCAGACCGCCGCCGTCGGCGCCAGCCTCGATCGGGAGGCGTCCGTCGACGCGGATGCTGCCCCCGTTGACCGTGCCTCCGAGTTTCGCCACCGAAAGCGCCTGGTCGGCCAGCCGTATGTGGCCCGACCAGCCGGCAAAGAGGATGCGCTGCCCGGGGATCAGCCAGGTGGCATCGCTCAGCGTCGCGTCAGACGTGACGCGCAGCGCCCCGGCCTGGCCGAGGAGCTCGATACTCCCCGCGAGCCGACCGGTTGCGCGGCCCGACAGGAGCGCGCCGACGATGGCGAGATCGGTGTCGACATCGAGCCGGAGGTTGGTCTCGATGCCGTCGAGGAGACCGAGGCCGACGCTGCCCCCGGCGACCACCCTGGAGCCCGGACCACGCAAGTCGAAGCCCTCGATCGTCAGAGCACCTCTGGACAGCCGGAAACGCGTGACATCAGACGGC
Source organism: Vicinamibacterales bacterium (assembly GCA_035620975.1). GTDB lineage: Bacteria > Acidobacteriota > Vicinamibacteria > Vicinamibacterales > 2-12-FULL-66-21 > DASPFV01. The sequence continues at coordinate 9,015 of DASPFV010000317.1, read as the reverse complement.
ACATATCTCAGCTCCCCGGCGCTCAACTCCGCGCGCTCCAGTCTGAGTTCACCGGTGATGTCCGCAGGGTCCGGCCTGGACGCCGTCAATTTCGCCGAGAGTTCGATGCTGCCGCCAACGCCTTCCGGCGGCATGCGTCCGATGAGCCCGACGAGCGCGGGGACGTCGAACGACGCCGTGCCCTCGAGGGCGGCCGGCCGGCTGCTCGCTGGTTGTGCGACCCGGAATCCTGAGGGGAGCCACTGGTTCAGCCAGGTCAGGGGCGCGCCGCCGGCAGCCGTGAGCTGGCCTCCGAGCACGAATCCCGTCGCTTCCCGCATCTCGACGCGCTCGCCAGTGAAGGCGATGACCGCGCGCACGTCCCTGGCCAGGATGCGTTCCCCTTTCGACAGCCTCGACAGCGCAGTGTCGATCGTGCCCGTGGTGACGAGTCCTGCCGGTGACAGTTCGGTTTCGAGATGACCGGTGATGCGTCCCGCAGCGGCCACATCGTCGCTCGCGCTCAAACGGGTCAACCAGGGCGTGAGCGGGCCGAGGTCACCGCCCATGTCGAGGACCAGTTTTCCGGCCGGGCGATCGGTCGCAAGCGTGCCGCCGAGGCGCAAGGCCAGGCCGCCGATCGCAATCGCGACGTCCTCGAGATGCACGCGGCCGCCCGACTTACGGGCGCGCAGGCCGCCGCTGATCGTGATCGGGACGTCGAAGGCGGTGGCGTCGATCGGCGCCACGTCCACCGAAACGGTCGCCGACGACAGGTTCCGCAGATCGCCTTTGAAGGCGAACGAGCTCGAGATGCGCCCGCGTACCGCGCCGGGATCCGCTCCGGCGAGCCCCGTCATCCCGAGCAGTGCGCCGATGTCGAACTCCGAAAGGGTTCCGCGGCCCTCGAATGGACGCGGGTCCTCGAGGCCTATCGAGGCGTCGAGCCGCGTCATGTTCGGGCCGCCGGCGTCCACGCGGAGAGTGCCCTTGGAAAGAGTGAGATCAGCGGTGACGGTCCCTACGCCGCGGCCGCCGATGTCTACTGCGCCGATCGTGAGCTTGCCCCTGCCGCTGATGTGCGTGACCGGTCCCTTCAGGACGCCGTCGAAGGTTCCGCCGGTTGCGGCGATCGAAACAGGGCCGGCGCGGCCGAGCGTCAGGTCTCTTCCAGTGAGCGTGGCGACAACGGCCGGGTCGCTGATCGGTCCGGACCAGGTCCCAGCGGCAATGACCGAGCCGCCGAGCGTGAGATCTTCCTGCGACGGGAACGTGGCCGATTCGAGCGTCGGCGCCAGCAGGTGGAACGTTCCGCTCGACGTCTTTCCGGCCACGTCCACGCCGAACGCCGCGTCGAGATCGAAGCGCGGCAGGCCGGCCAGTGTCAGGGCACGGCCGATGATCCGTCCGGTCGAACGCACTGTGCCCAGCGTGCCATGGATCGTGGCGTCGATATCGACCGCGCCGGCTGCAGTCCCGGCATCGACATCGGCAGGAACGCCCAGGGCATGCGCCTGGCGGATTGCTGCCGGCAGATCGGCCGTGCGCAGCAGAACCCGCCCGTCGATCGTCGAGGCCTGCCAGCGTCGCGGGTCGAGACGGATGTCGGCAGTGGCGGTGACGTCCACCGCATTTCTGTCGCGATTCGTGGCCTTCACGCGCCAGCGGTCAGCTTGACCCCATCCGTGCACGACCAGCGGGATCGTCGTTCCGGACGCGACCACGCCAGTCGTTGCGGTGACGTCGAAGCGCGGGGCCACCGAGGTGGCGTCAGGGCGCCATTCGACGACGGCCGTGCCGGTCCTCGAGATGATTCCGGCGAGGCGGGCGGCCCCTGGAATGTGCCGGGGGTCGATCTGCGCCCATCGAGCCTCGATGCGGCTCCTGCGGGCCGGGTCGCCCGGGACGATCGCGCCGTGAGCCTCGACTGTTCCGCCGGCCATCCCCAGAGTGACGGAATCCAGCAAAAGCTCGCCGCCTCTGTAAACGCCACGCGCCCGGACGTCGCTGACGTGCAGATCCGACCATGCCAGCGATTCGCTGGCGGTCTCGAAGATGATGGCGGGTTCAGACAGCGAACCCGTCATGCGGGCGGTCACGTCGACGCGCCCCACGGGTCCGGACTGGCCATTCATCTCCGTCCACCACGACTGGAGCTCCGAGGATCCGTTCGCGGTGAGGTCCGCGGTGCTCGCGTCGCCCCGAAGCGCGATGCTGCCGCTCGCGTGCAGTACCGCGCCAGGCCGCGACGCCGTCAGCCCGCGGAGGTCCAGCCGCTCGCCCTCGAGATCGACCCCGGCCGTCACCGCGTCGACGTCGATCGTTCGATCGCCGACGGTGATCGACGCGCCGTGCTGTGCCTCGAGCGTGGCCGAGACGCGGCCCCGCTCCGCGCTCGTGAGCTGCAACGCGGCACCACGGATTTGCGCCGACATCGACGGCTGTTGAAACGAGACGTCGAGATCGTCCACGCGGATCGGCGGCAGCAGGCCAGTGCCGTCCGATTGGCCGCGGCTCAGCCGCGGCAGGTTGTCGGTGCCGTCACCATGGCGACGGATGTCGATGCGAGGCGACGCGATCGAAAGCCGGCTCACGCTGACATCGCCAAGCAGCGCGCGCGCTCCGAACGAGATGGCGAGTGCCTCAGCCGCCGCACATGGCTCGGCCGGCGTGGTGACGGATGCCACCTGAACGCCGCGGAGCTCGGCCGAGAGGGTCAGGAGGTTATAGGAGAGCCCCTCGGCGCGCAGCTCGACTCCGTATGACGTGCGGAGGGCCTCGACAACACGGCGAAGGACGAGCGCGCGGGCCGGCTGCGTATGCGCGGCGACGAGCGCGAGCAGCATCGCGCCGGCAGCACTGATGAGAACGAGGGGGCCTTTGCGGCGCATCCGGAGGAGCTCGAGGTCTGGGTTTTGAGTTCTGAGTCACACTCACAACTCAGAACTCATGACTGACCGAGATGTGAAGGGCGACAGGCCCTGGGCCAACTGGCATTATTCACCACCGCCAGGCAGTCATCCCCATTAACGGTGTTCGCCTGCCTCGGGACGCTTCTTGTCCCTCGCCCAGGCGATCAGCGCGTCGAACGCGCTCCCGGTCTGTGCGGATGTGAAATTGCAGTGGCCAACTGCGTCCACGAACCGGACTACGAAGAGATCGGAGGTGCCGGCCAGCGCCGCGAGTACCTCGTAGGCGGAGACGTCGCTGCCGAGGACGAGCGGATCGACCGTGGTGTGGATCGCGAGCATCGGATCGGCGAGCCGCCCGGTGGGCGACGCATACTGGCGCACGTACTCGCGGGCGGCCGGATCCGCGGCATGACGTGTGACGGTCCGGTTGAGCGCCGCGTCGTCGCCGAAGCCCCCGTAGATGCGATTCCGGTTGTCGAAGGGTTCACCGCCGGCGCGCTCCTTCAGCTCGGCCGCGATCAGCTGGAAGAAGGCGAGCACGGCTGGAAGCTGATCGACGGGTCGCGCGAAGCGGTGTGCGTAGGCCGCCGCGCGTTCGGGATGTGCGGCGATCGCGGCCTTCACGTTGGCCGCCGTTCCGGCGGCGCGTACGTAGGGAGAGCCAATCGTCCCGGGGAACAGTGCCTCGAACGTCACCAGCATGTCGAAGAGGCCGTTGTTGAGGAAGTCGATCGCGGCGCCCAGCGGGCCGCACATCGGCATCGCACCCTGATAGGCTTCCGGGTACCGCTCGATGGTGGCGGCGGTGATGTGACCGCCCATGGAATGTCCGGTAATGTAGGTTTCGACTGGCTTGCCGTGCTTTGCGACGAAATGACGCCGGAGCGCCTCCGTGTCCTCCACCCCCTCCTTGACGGACCAGCCCTGCGCGCTGTACGCCGACTCGGCGAACGCGAAGCCGCGCGACAGGAACACCTCGCGCAGCGCTCTGGCGCTGGGGTTGTCGGGGTTCCCCGGCGATTGTCCCGCGGGCGTGTATCCGTGGGCGTACATGACCAGGCCCTTGTTCCACTCCGGAGGAATCTCGACGCGGAACGCGGCGCCGTTTATCTCGCCGACCTCGACGGTGCTTCCGGCGACGGGCGGTGCCGGAGGCTGCGCTGTGACCGCGCGCACGGTGCAGAGCACGGTCAGCAGGGCGGTGAAGAGGCTGTGCCTGAACGTCATCGAGTCTCCAGTCCGGTGCCGCGGATTATACCCGGGTGCCTGTCATGAGTGACGGCCTCGACCTGACCCTCGTGCGCAACTTCGGGACGGCGCTCCTCATCGGCGCGCTCATCGGGCTCGAGCGCGAGAAGCGCCTGTCCACCGAGGCGGAGCCCGGCATCGGCGGGCTGCGGACCTTCATGCTGATCGCGCTCGTCGGCGCGGTGGCCGGCTGGCTCGTGGACGCGCTCGACATGCCGTGGCTCCTCGTCGCCGTCGTGCTCGTCGTCGCCGCCGTCGTGCTGGCCGGCTACGTGCTGGCAGCGCGGGTGAACCCCGATTCGCTGGGGGTGACGACCGAGATCGCGGCCATTGGCGTGTGCCTGCTCGGCGCCATGACGACGATCGGGCACCGTGACCTGGCGGTAGCCCTCGCCATCGCGATCGCCGCCGTCCTGGCCTACAAGCAGCCGCTGCACGGCCTGGTGGGGAAGATCGGCTGGGACGACCTCTTCGCGGGGCTGCGCCTGCTGATTGCGACCTTCATCGTCCTGCCGCTGCTGCCGAACCGTCCGGTGGATCCGCTGGGCGCTCTCAACCCGTACTCGCTGTGGCTGCTCGTGCTGCTGATCTCGAGCCTGTCGCTCGTCGGCTACGTCGGCACGAGGTGGCTGGGGGCGGACAGGGGCATCGTCCTGACGGGGCTGACCGGCGGACTCGTCTCGTCGACCGCCGTCACCCTCTCGTTTGCCCGGCAGAGCCGCGAGGCCCGTGGCAAGGGGACCGCCTATGCGCTCGCGGCCGGAATGCTGCTGTCGTGGTGCATCATGTTCGGGCGCGTGATCGCGGAGGTTCTGGTGGTGAACCGCGCCCTCGTGGGCCGTGTGCTGCTGCCGTTCGGAGCCATGGGCGCGGCGGCGGCAATCACCGCCTGGGCGTATTTCCGCGCTGGCGCCTCGACGCAGGACTCCGCAGCTGCAAGGGTCCAGGAAGTGCCGTTGAGGAACCCCTTCAGCCTCACGGCAGCGGCGAAGTTCGGGGCGTTCTTTGCCGCGATTCTCCTGGTCGTCAAGATCGTGCAGACCTACGCCCAGGGCCGGGGACTGTACGTGGTCGCCGCGCTCGCGGGCCTTACCGATGTCGACGCGATCACGCTGTCGATGGCCGAGCTTGCGAAGAACGGCGATCCGCGTGTGCCCGTGAACGCCATCGTCATCGCCTCGCTCACGAATACGCTCATCAAGAGCGCGATGGCGGCGACACTCGGCGGCAAGGTTCTTCGACGCCCCATGGTGATTGCTGCTGCGGCGATCGTCGCGACGGGTATCGTGATGATGGCGCTCACGTGACGCACTGGGAAGTGGTTGTGGGCCCCGCGGCAGAATGCCGTCCACAACCGGCTATACGCGCTCGAGTGCAGTCTCCAGCGCCCGCCGCGTGAAGACGGGCACCATCGCCCGCCGGTATTCCGCGCTCGCATGGATGTCTGAGTTCACGTGCGTCAGGTCAGCGCCGGCCTCGCGCGCGGCGGCGGCTACCGTCTCCTTCGATGCGGGCTTTCCGCCAAGTGCCCGTTCCACGGCGGCCAGTCGGATCGCGCGCGGTCCGGCGCCTGTCAACCCGACTCGCGCACCCTGGATGATGCCGCCGCTCACGTCGAGCGCCGCGGCGACGCCGACGATCGCGAAGTGCGAGGCGCGCTGGCGCAGCTTGGCATAAGCCGCGGCCCGCACCGGAACGAACCGGACGCTCGTGATGATCTCGTCGGGCGCCAGATCAACCGTGAACAGGTCCACGAAGAAGCTGTCTGCCTTGACGGTGCGCGAGCTGTCCGGGCTTTCGAGGTGGATGTCGGCATCCAGCGCCAGCATCGCCGCGGGGTAGTCGGCCGCCGGATCGCCATGGGCCAGGTTGCCGCCGAGCGTGCCGCGATTGCGGACCTGCGGGTCGCCGATTTCCCCGGCCGCGTCGGCGAGCACCGGGCACCGCGCGCGCAGGAGTGGCGATGAGGCGACGTCGTGGTGCACCGTGGCGGCGCCAATCTCGATCCGGCCACTGGCGTCGCGAATGCCGGCGAGCCCGGGGATCCGGCCGATATCGATGAGAACCCCGGGCTCGCTCAGGCGCAGCTTCATCAGGGGAACGAGGCTGTGGCCGCCGGCGATGAACTTGCCTGCGCCACCCGCAGCCCCGATTCTCGCCAGTGCATCCTCGACCGAGGCTGCGCGCTGGTACTCGAAGGGGAGCGGGATCACTGCCGGCCTCCCTGGATCAGTCGCCAGAGCTTTTCCGGCTTGAGCATCATGTCGACGTGCCTGACCCCGAAGCCGTCCAGCGCGTCCACCGCGGCATTCACGAGGCTCGGTGTCGAGCCGAGCGTGCCGGCTTCGCCCACGCCTTTGGCGCCGAGCGGGTTCACCGGCGTGGGCGTCACCGACGCGTACAGCTCGAACCGCGGCAGGTCGGTCGCGCGCGGCAGGGCGTAGTCCATGAACGAGCCCGTGACGAGCTGGCCGGACTCGTTGTAGACGGCTTCTTCGATCATGGCCTGGCCGATGCCCTGAGCGAGCCCGCCGTGGATCTGCCCCTCCACGATCAACGGATTGACGAGGTTCCCCGCGTCGTCAACGGCGACGAGCTTCAACAGCGCCGGCTCTCCGGTTTCGCGGTCGATCTCGATCATGGAGATGTGGCAGCCGAAGGGGTACGTGTTGTTGGCGGGCTCGAAGAACGCCTCCTCGCTGAGGCCGGGCTCGAGCCCCTCCGGCAGCGGGACGGGCACGTAGGCGTAGCGGGCGACGTCGGCGAACTGCTTCGCCGAGGTGGGCGTGCCCTGCACCGCGATCGTTCCGTTGTCGAAGACCAGGTCGGACTCGTGCGCCTCGAGGAGCGCCGCGGCGAACTTCGCCATTTTCGACTTGACCTTGGTGCCGGCCATCAGCAGGGCGGTGCCGCCCACGGCCTGCGACCTGCTCCCGAAGGTCCCGATGCCCTGCTTCACGACGGCCGTGTCGCCGTGGTGGATCGTGACGTGCTCGATCGGGACGCCGAACTGGTCGGCCAGCATCTGCGCGAAGGTGGTTTCGTTGCCCTGGCCGTGCGGCGAGGCGCCGGTCGCGGCGGTGATGCGGCCATCGCGCTCGACAGTGACCTGCGCGTGCTCCCAGCCGCCGCTCGCCATGGTCGAGGACGGCCCGACACCGCAGACCTCGACGTACATCGCGAGGCCGAGTCCGACCAGACGCCCCTCGGCGCGGACGCGGTCGCGCGCGGCCTTGAGGCCCGCCCAGTCGGCCTTCTCGAGCGCCAGGTCGAGGGCAGCCTCGTAGTTTCCCGAGTCGTAGACGGCGCCGGTCTGAGTCGTGAACGGAAAGCGGTCCGGCGGAATGAAGTTCCTTCGCCGGACGTCAGCCGGATCCATGTTCAGCTCGCGCGCCAGCATGTCCATCGCGCGCTCGACGAAGTAGGTCGCCTCTGGACGGCCCGCGCCGCGGTACGCGTCGGTGGGGGTCTTGTTGGTGAAGACCTCGGTGAGCGTCGCGCGGATGGCCGGAAAGTCGTAGGTGGCGTTCGCCATCAGCATCGTCAACGTCGGAATGCCCGCCGTGAACAGCATGTTGTACGCGCCGATGTCGGCGACGAGCCGCATCTTCAGCCCGAGGACCTTGCCGTCGCGTCTGGCGGCCATGTCCACGTAGCCGATGATGTCGCGGCCGTGCGTCGTCGCCACGAAGGCTTCCGAGCGGTCCTCGACCCATTTCGCGGCGATGCCGAGATGTTTCGCGATGGCCGCCGTCACGTACTCTTCGGGATAGATGTTGATCTTGGCGCCGAACCCGCCTCCCACCTCCGGAGCGATCGCACGCACCCGGTCCTCGCCGAGCGACAGCATCCGCGCGATCATGGTCCTCAGGATGTGCGGGTTCTGCGTCGAGGACCAGATGGTCAGCGACTCCTTTCCGGGTTCGTAGTGTGCCACCACGCCGCGCGGCTCGATCGCATTCGGCACCAGGCGCTGGTTCGCCATCCGCTGCGAGATCACGATGTCCGCGCGCGCGAACGCGGCGTCGATAGCCGTATCGTCGACCGTCTTGCCGTCGGGACTCACGCCCGTGCCACTCGGCACGAGCGGCAGGGCGAGGTTGTTCGGGAACTCCGGGTGAATCACCGCTGGCTGCCCGGTCATCGCCAGCTCGGGATCGACCACGGCTGGCAGCAGGTCGTACTCGACCGCGATGGCGTCGGCGGCGTCGCGGGCCACATAGCGGTCCCGGGCCACGACGACGGCGACGGGATCGCCGACGTAGCGGACGATATCGACGGCGACGGCGCGATGGGCGGGTGAGGGAAACGGGGTGCCGATCGGGAGGGGATCGAGGAGATCGGCAATCCGACGGCCGGTGAAGACCGCCTCGACGCCCTCCATCGCTTCGGCAGCGCTGGTGTCGATGGAGCGGATGCGGCCGTGCGCCACGTCACTTCGCTTGAAGGCGAGGTGCTGCATGCCCGGGATCTTCACGTCATCGACGTAGGTGGCCCGGCCCTGAATCAGACGCGGGTCTTCCCGCCGCCTGACCCGCTGACCTACGAGCTTCGGGAGTACGTGAGCGGCCATCACTTCGTCGCCGGGGGGCGCGCCCCGCCGGCCTCTGCTGACGCGCCGGCGAGGCTCGCCGCAGCGTGCTGAATGGCGTTGACGATGTGCTGATAGCCGGTGCAACGACAGAAGTTGCCGGAAATCCCTTCGCGGATCTGCTGCTCGGTCGGATTCGGCGTCGTCTGGAGCAGGTTTGCCGCCGACATGATCATGCCCGGCGTGCAGTATCCGCACTGCAGCCCGTGCTCTTCCCAAAAGCCCTGCTGCAATGGATGGAGCTGCCCATCCTTGGCCAGGCCTTCAATCGTCAGATCGGAAGAG
>DASPFV010000316.1:0-4613 GCA_035620975.1 Vicinamibacterales bacterium | reverse complement strand
AACGGAGCGCCCGACTGTCGATCGGAGCGGCGCCCGCTCCGACGCCTTCTCGAACTACTCGAGCGGGCGGTCGGAGCGCGCCGCGAGCGCCCGCGGCCAGCGGAGCCGGAGCAGCTCGCGGTCGGGAGGGAGGAGGAGATGAGTCTCTTCCGGTTCATGGTTCATGGTTCCGGGGTCATGGTTCCGTGTTCATGGTTCAGGGTTCAGGGTTCCAGGTTCGCGCGTCGACCGTGTCGCAGCGTGGCGGCGATGCTCGCGGTGGCCGTGGTGACTGGCTCGGCGGCGTGCCGGCGGGGAGCGGAACAGTCAGGCGGGCAGACGTTCGCCACGCCCGAGGAGGCCGTGCAGTCGCTCGCCGCGGCTGTCAAGGCCGGCAAGGTCGAGGGGGTCGTGGCGGTCTTCGGGCCGGAGGGCCAGGACCTGATCGACTCGTCCGATCCGGCAACGGCTCGACGCAACCAGCAGGTCTTCACGGTCGCGATGCGCGAGGGCTGGCGGCTCGACGAGAACGGACTCGACAGCCGGACGCTCGTGGTCGGCCGCGAGGACTGGCCGTTCCCGGTGCCGCTGGTGAAGGACGGCAACGGCTGGCGCTTCGACACGGCTGCCGGCAAGGAGGAAGTGCTGGCGCGGCGCATCGGGCGCAACGAGCTGGCAGCCATCCGCATCTGCCGGACCTACGTGGCGGCGCAGCTGCTGTACTCGCGGCGAGGTCACGACGGCAAGCCCGCGGGTCTCTTCGCGCAGGCGTTCCGCAGTGATGCGGACCGGGAGAACGGACTGTACTGGCCGCCTGCGCCCGGCCGGAGGCGCAGTCCGCTCGGGGACCTCGTGGCGCAGGCGTCGGCCGAGGGACGGCCGCTCGGCACCGGGGCGACCGGGCCCTCGCCGTTCCACGGTTACTACTTCCGGATTCTGACGGCACAGGGCGCGGCGGCCGCAGGCGGAGCCAGAGATTACATCGTGCGTGGCGACATGTCGGGTGGCTTTGCCCTCGTGGCGTGGCCCGCGCAGTACGACGCCACGGGCGTCATGACGTTCATCGTCAACCAGGAGGGGGTCGTCCGCGAGAAGGATCTCGGGCCGGAGACCGATGCATCCGCCAGATCGATGACCCGCTACGATCCCGACCCCTCGTGGACGGCGGTGCCGTGATTGCAGGATGAACCGGGTCCGAGGCGGACGGCAGCTGCTCCGCTCGCGCCCTCAGAAGGAGCTCCCCATGGCGAAGCTGGACGCGGTGGATGTAGCGGAACAGAAGCGGCTGAACGAGGCGCGCGACGCCGGCGTGCCCTGGAAGAAGTGGGGCCCCTACCTGAGCGAGCGGCAATGGGGCACCGTCCGGGAGGATTACAGCGACGACGGGAACGCATGGAACTACTTCACACACGATCTGTCGCGCTCGCGCGCCTATCGATGGGGCGAGGACGGCCTGGGCGGCATCAGCGACGACAAGCAGCGGCTCTGCTTCGCCCTCGCGCTGTGGAACGAGCGGGACCCGATCCTCAAGGAGCGGCTGTTCGGGCTGACCAACAGCGAGGCCAACCACGGGGAGGACGTGAAGGAGTACTACTTCTACGTCGACAGCACGCCGACGCACTCGTACATGAAATATCTCTACAAGTACCCGCAGCGGGCGTTCCCGTACCGGGACCTGGTGGAGACGAACGGCAGGCGCAGCCGGGAAGATTTCGAGTACGAGCTGCTCGACACGGGGGTGTTCGGCGACGACCGCTACTTCGACGTGTTCGTGGAGTACGCGAAGGCGCAGCCGGAGGACGTGCTCGTCCGGATCACCGTGCACAACCGGGGGCCCGAAGCCGCGCGGCTGCACGTCCTGCCGACGCTCTGGTTCCGGAACACGTGGTCGTGGGGGCTCGACGACCGTAAGCCGACGCTGCGGCAGGTCGGCCCGGCCACGATCGAGGCCGCGCACCACGAGCTCGGCACGTACTACTTGCAGTGTGACGAGACGCCGGAGCTGTTGTTCACCGAGAACGAGAGCAACGCCTCGCGCCTCTGGGGGCAGCCGAACCGCTCGCCGTTCGTCAAGGACGCGTTCCACGCGTTCGTCATCGGCGGCCAGCGCGAGGCCGTGAACCCAGACAAAAGCGGCACCAAGGCCGCGGCGCATTACGCCGTCGAGGTGCCGGCCGGCGGCAGCCGCACGATCCGCGTCCGGCTGGCCGGCGCCATCTCGAAGGACGGGTTCCGCGACTTCGATCGCGTTTTCTCGAGCCGTCTCGCGGACGCCGACGAGTTCTACGCTCGGATCACGCCGGGCGCCCTCAGCGAGGACGAGCGCCGCGTCCACCGGCAGGCCCTGGCCGGGATGCTGTGGGGCAAGCAGTACTACTACTTCGATCTCGAGGAATGGCTCGCCGAGCACCGGAGCCACCCGCTGCTCGGATCGGTGCGCCACGGCGTGCGGAACACGGAGTGGTTCCACATGCTCAACGCCGACATCATCTCGATGCCGGACAAGTGGGAGTATCCCTGGTATGCCGCGTGGGACCTCGCCTTCCACACCGTGTCACTGGCGCTGGTCGATTTCGACTTCGCGAAAGATCAGCTGCTGCTGATGCTGCGGAGCCTCTACTTCCACCCGAACGGCCAGATCCCGGCCTACGAATGGAACTTCGGCGACGTGAACCCGCCCGTGCACGCCTGGGCCACCTTGTATCTCTACAAGATGGAGCGGACCCTCGGACGCGCGGACCTGCGCTTCCTGGAGCGCTCGTTCCAGGGGCTCATGCTCAACTTCAACTGGTGGGTCAACCGCAAGGATCCCGCGGGCCGCAACGTGTTCGCGGGAGGATTCCTCGGCCTCGACAACATCGGCGTGTTCGATCGCAGCGCCGAGCTGCCCACGGGCGGATCGCTGGAGCAGGCGGACGGCACGGCCTGGATGGCCTTCTACTGCCAGTGCATGCTGGAGATGGCGCTCATCCTCTCCGAATACGACTCGATGTACGAGGAGGTCGCGTTCAAGTTCGTCCAGCACTTCATGTGGATCTCCTACGCGATGGACCGGCTGGGCGAGCACCACGACGAGATGTGGGACGAGGAGGACGGGTTCTTCTACGATCTGCTGCGCCTGCCGAACGGACAGTCCATGCGCCTCAAGGTGCGGTCGATGGTCGGACTGCTGCCGCTCTGTGCCTCCACCGTGTTCGAGCAGGACGCCGCGACCCGCTACCCGAAGTTCATGGAGATGATCGCGCTCTTCCGGAAGCGCCACCCCGAGCTGGTCAGTCACGTGGCGCCCATCGACGAGGGGTTCGTCGGATACAGGGGACGCCGGCTGCTGTCGATCATGAACCAGCGCAAGCTGCAGCGCGTGCTCGGCTACCTGCTCGACGAAAACGAGTTCCTCGGGCCGCACGGCATCCGCTCGCTCTCGCGGTATCACCTGGAGCACCCCTTCAAGTTCTGGGTCGGCTCGCAGGAGTTCGTCGTGCAGTACCTGCCGGCCGAATCCAACACGGGCATGTTCGGCGGGAACTCCAACTGGCGGGGCCCGGTCTGGATGCCGGTCAACGCCCTCCTCATCCGGGCGCTGCTGAACCTGTACGCCTTCTATGGTGACGAGTTCACGGTCGAGTGTCCCACCGGATCGGGCACGCGGATGAACCTGTTCGAGGTCGCGCGCGAGATCACGCGGCGCCTGGCGTCCACGTTCCTCCGGGATGCCGGCGGACGCCGTCCGGTCTACGGCGGCACGGAGAAGTTCCAGACCGACCCGCACTGGCGTGATCTCCTGCTGTTCTACGAGTACTTCCACGGCGACAACGGCGCCGGCCTCGGCGCGAGCCACCAGACCGGGTGGACGGGCCTGATCGCGCCGCTGCTGGACATCTTCGGGCGCGTCGACGCGAAGACCGTGCTCGAGACCGAGCTCGCCATCGTCCATGAACGCGTCGTCACGCAGCAGGTTGCCGGGGAGGCGGTGACTACCTGACGGGGTCAGGGGTAGGGCTCCAGGCTCCAGGCGCAAGGCGCAAGGCGCAAGGCTCTCGGTTCATGGTTCGCAGTTCCAGCAGTTCCCTGATTGAAACTGGCCGGGGTCGCACGGGCGGCCCCGGCCGCGGGCTGGTGCCGGGCGAACGGCGGACGCGGCGGGTCAGCCTCACGCTGGTGCTGGCGGTGGTGACGCTCGTCGTGCTCGCGGCATCGGCGCCAGCCGCGCTGGCCGATGCCTATGAAAAAGGCGGAATCTACCTCTTCTCTCAGGCCTTCCTCACGGACATCCCGCGCCGCCTGACGGGACCGGGGCGCTTCCGGTTCGTCCTGCAGCCGCTCATGGCGATCACGCTCGGCATCCGAAGCGGGCTCGCCGACGCGCGGGCCGGTCGAGGCCCCTACATCTACGAGCTCCTGTTCCATCGGGGCGCCCGCGCTTCCCTCCTGAAGAGCGGCTTCGAGGCGATCGCCAATGTCGTGCTCTTCAGCATCCTCCTCGACGCCATCGCGCAGTGGCTGATCCTCGGCGTCTCCTACCCCGGCGCCGCCATCGTCGTCGGCCCCGTCCTGATCTCCGTCCCGTACGCGCTCGCACGAGCGCTGTCGAATCGGGTTGCGAGACGCTTTTAGAGGTTCAGGGTTCCTGGTTC
>DASPFV010000315.1:0-2126 GCA_035620975.1 Vicinamibacterales bacterium | reverse complement strand
GCACTGGGGTGTGTGTTGTACGAGATGCTGGCGGGGCAGCCGCCGTTCACCGGACCGACGGTGGAGAGCGTGGTGCACCAGCATCTCGCCGAGCCGCCGCCGCTCGTGACGCGAATCCGGCCCGCGGTGCCGAGCTGGGTGGTGGCGGCGCTGCAGCGCAGTTTGGCCAAGGCGCCAGCGGATCGGTTCAACCTGGTGGCGCATTTTGGGGAGGCAATTGCCCCCCGAGCGAGGGCCGAGGGGACACCGATGCCTCGGCCCCCGCGTCGCCTCCTCGACCTGGTCCCGGTCGCGGCGTTCGCGGTGACCGTGGCCGTGCTGGCGGCCGCCTGGTTCGCGACTCGCCGCGCGCCCGCCTCTCGCCTTCCTGATGCGGACCCCTCCGTGCTCGCCGTGCTGCCCTTCGAGGTGCGGGGCAGCGGTGACTTCGCCTACCTCCGCGAAGGAATGGTCGACCTCGTCAGCACGAAGCTGGACGGGGTCGGGGAGCTGCGCGTCGTCGACCCGTACACATCCGTGGCCCTGGCCAGAGAATTCTCGGCGCGCGCGACGGCGGCGCACGAAGCGCGTCGCCTCGCGGCGGCGCTCGGGGCGGGCCGGGCGCTGCAGGGAAGTGTGGTGCAGGTCGGGGACACGCTGCACGTGCGGGCAAGCGTCTACGGGCCGGGGGAGGACGACCGGATCGATGCGAGCGTCGACGGACCCGCAGACCGCCTGTTTGCGCTGGTGGACGAGCTGGTGGGAGCCCTCGTCGCCCGCGGCTTGATGGGACAGGAGATGCCGCTCGCCAGTCTGGAGGGGCTGACGACCGGTTCGAACGAGGCCCTGCGACTGTATCTGACGGGGCTCCAGAACTTCCGTACGGGCCGGGGATCGCACGAGGCACTCGGCATGCTGACCCGGGCCGTCCACCTCGACTCGACCTTCGCGATCGCGTCGTACTGGGCCGGATACGTTGCCGAGTACGACGACATCGAAGATCCGGGGCCGCACTATCAGCGGGCGTTGCGCCATCAGGATCGGCTGGGACCGCGCGATCGCATGCGCCTCGCGGCGGCGGTCGCCGGGGCGGACGGACGTCATGCGGAGGCGATCCGGCTCTACGAGGCGTTCGCCGAACGGTATGTCGACGACCTCGCCGGCTGGTTCCAGCTCGCCGAGCAGCTGGCACATACGGGGAGCTTCGACGGCCGCACCCTGGCCGACGCGCGACCCGCCTACGAACGCGCGATTGCCTTGGACCCGGCGCTGGGTCCCGCGTACTTCCACCTGGCCCAGATCGGGGGGCTCCAGGGAGACACGGCGGCGCTGCGCGCCTGGGCCTTCCGCCTCGATTCGCTGGGGGTGGACAGCCTGTGGATCGCCGTGACGGGGCTGGTGCGGGCAATCATCGTCGGCGACGGCGCGGCAGTCAGGCAATGGTTCGACCGGATGCGCGCGGCGGAGTCCGACATCCCGCCGGCGACCCTGGCCAGTTCCATGGGTCTGCTCCTTGGCGCGACGCTCGAGTACGCGCCGCGCGAGTCGCGCGCGTTGATGCGGGAGTTTGGCGCGCGTGCCGTCACGGACACCGCGCGAATCGCCAGCGCGCGGGAAACGGCGCGGATCGAGATCGCTTCCGGGCGCTTCGCGGCGGCCGAGAGTGCGCTGCGAGACGTCGCGCCCGGGCTCGGGACCGCCCTGCCGCAAGATCTGGCGTGGATCGCGCTGCATCCGGCCAACCCCTCCGCGGCGCGCCTGGACGCTGCCTTCGGGGCGTTGACCGCCGTGCGAGCGCCCCCGGGGACGGGCGAGGCCGTGGCCGGGCAGTATCTGCTCGCGACGTTGGCCCTGCGCCTGGGCCGCGACGGGGCGTTCGAGAACGGCCGCGCGGCCCTGCGGAGGCTCGCCGGGGCCGACGGCGACATCGGGCGCTTCGCCCGGGATCTCGCCAGCGAGCTGGAGGCGGTGGCGCGCCGGGCGGAGGGGGATCCGGTGGGCGCGCTCGAATCGCTCCGCGAAGCCACCTATTGGGATCGCGCTCGGCCATGGATCGGATTCCGCGACCCGACGTTCCTCGATGGACGTCTCCCCGACCGCTTCCCGATGTTCCTGCGGGCCGAGCTCCTCCGCGAAGCCGGGCAGGA
>DASPFV010000314.1:0-6516 GCA_035620975.1 Vicinamibacterales bacterium | reverse complement strand
GGCGAGCTGGTTCATGTCGCGCGGGCGTTTTCTTGCTCGGGTAGGCATACCTCATTCTGGCACAGGCCGCAGGCGATTTGCGGCGGGTGAGATTTTGAAACTAGACCACTACCCCCCAGGGGAGTAAGCTGGGATCCGTCGTGCCCGAGCTCCCGGACGTCACCATCTACCTCGAAGCCCTCGCTCCGCGGATTCTCCACCAGCCGCTCGAAGCCGTCCGCCTCGGGAACCCGTTCGTCGTCCGCACCATCGAGCCCGCTCCCGCCGAGCTCGTCGGGCGCGTGGTCCACGGCCTGGAGCGGATCGGCAAGCGCATCGTCGTGCAAATCGAGGGAGAGCTGTTCCTCGTCGTGCACCTGATGATCGCGGGCCGCCTGCGGTGGCGCGCGTGGGGCGCCCCCATCCCGGGCCGGATCGGTCTGGCGGCCTTCGATTTTCCGGCGGGCACGCTGCTCCTGACCGAGGCGGGAGCCCGCCGTCAGGCTTCGATCCACATCCTCCGCGGACGTGCCGCGCTCGAGGCGATCGACCCGGGCGGACTCGAGGTCCTGGCGTGCGACCGCGGATCGTTTGCCGCGGCGCTCGCGCGCGAGAACCACACGCTGAAGCGGGCGCTCACCGACCCGCGTCTGTTCAGCGGCATCGGCAATGCCTACTCGGACGAGATCCTGCACGCCGCGCGACTGTCACCGCTCAAGCTGACCCACTCGATGACGGCCGACGAGATCGAACGGCTGTTCGACGCGACCCGGCTGACGCTGAGCGCGTGGATCGAGCGGCTGCGCGCGGAATCCGCGGACACGTTTCCCGAACGGGTGACCGCGTTCCGGGCCGGAATGGCGGCACACGGTCGCTACGGTCAGCCGTGCCCGGCCTGCAGCGCCCCGATTCAGCGGATCGTCTACGCGCGCAACGAAGCCAATTACTGCGCGCGGTGCCAGACCGGAGGCCGGCTGCTGTCGGATCGGGCCCTGTCCAGGCTGCTCCGTCAGGACTGGCCGTCCAGCCTCGAGGAAATGGAGAGCCGGAAGGCCGGGCGACGCGCCGGAACGTCGGAGTGAGCCCGCCTGGCGCCGACTCTCGCCTTTCGGGGTATGAGCCTGTCGTGGGGATACGCCCGTCGATACCTGCTCTTCAACGCGGTCGGGGCGGCGGGCGTGGCGGTTCAGCTCGGCGTGCTCGCGGCCCTGGTCCAACTCGGGGACGTGCACTATCTGCTCGCCACGGCGATTGCCGTGGAGACGGCCATCCTCCACAATTTCGCCTGGCACCAGCGTTGGACGTGGCGGGATCGGCCCGGCCGGGCGCGAGCCGGGATCACGGCCAGGCTGCTGCGGTTCCACCTGCTCAACGGGGCCGTTTCGCTCGCCGGGAACATCGCCATCGTCTCGGCCCTGACCGGCGGCGTGGGTGTGGACCCCGTGATCGCCAGCGCCGCGGCAGTCGCCGCCTGCTCGATTCTGAATTTCGCTGCGAGCGAGGTGCTCGTGTTCAAGACGGCCATCGTGGTGCTCTTCGTCCTGGCGATTGCGGGGACGCCGCTGGCCGCCGGGGGCGGCCAGCTTCCGCACCTGCAATCGTCCACGGCGTCAGCCTGGCAGAGCTACGAGGCGGAGGTCGATCGTCGCTATCGCGAGGCGCAGCCGGATGGGCAGCCGTTCTTCGCGCACGACCAGTTCCGACGCACCCCGGGATGGCGCGAGAGCGCCCGGCAGGGTTCCGTCGTCATGACGGAGCTCGACGCGCCTGCACCAGGCAAGGCCGCACCCTCCGTCCCGGACGGCCGGATCCATCACTGGGTGGGCGCCGTGTTCATCCCGGACGCCACCGTCGACGGCGTGGTGAGACGGCTGCAGGCGCAGGCAGGACAGGAATCGGCGTCGTATCAGGACGTGCTCGCGTCGCGTCTGCTGGATCGTGACGGCGATCAGGTGCGGGTGTTCATGAAGCTGCGCCGCGAGAGCGTGATCACGGTCGTGTACAACACGGAACACCACGTCGTGTACAGGCGGCTCGGAAATGCGCGCGCCTCGAGCCGCAGCGTGGCGACCAGGATTGCCGAGCTCCGGGATCCCGGAACACCGGGGGAACGCGAACGTGGCCCGGCCGAGGATCGTGGGTTCCTGTGGCGGCTCAACGCCTACTGGCGCTACGAGCAGGCCGACGGGGGGGTCTTCGTCGAGTGCGAATCGGTGAGTCTCAGCCGCGGCGTGCCGCTCCTGCTGCGGCCATTCATCACCGGCATCGTCGAGGGGATCGCGCGCGAATCGCTCCAGCGCACGCTCGTCAGCCTGAGGCGGGTTCTGACAGCCGGCTGACTCGTCACTTGAACAAATCGTCGAAGGCCTTGCGCGCGCTGGTCTGGCCGGTGGACTTGGTCTCGCGCTCGACGGTCGTCCGCGGCTCGTAGAACGTGCAGGCGTTGCGAACATCCTTGGGCGAGACGCGCGCGGGAACCGGCTTCTGACACTCGAAGGGGGCGCTCGAGTCGAAATGCAGGCACTGTGCGCAGGCATGCAGTTCGGCGCCGCAGCGCAGGCACGTGCCGTCGGGACTCCAGGCCGCAGCCACGGTCAGCTCGTAGCCGCAGCGCGCGCAGCGCAGCACCTCGCGGAACCCAGGCATGTTGAAGGTGCGGGGCGCGACCGGCGGCTGGCCCCGCGGCGCATACTCCTTCTTCTCTGCCGGCTTCTGATCGCGCCGAGGTTCGCGCGGATCGTCCTGGTAGCCGCGCTGGCGGTATTTGCGTTCGGACATCGGGGAATCGGACGCTGATTATAGCCCGCCTCCCCGGGGGCACCCGCGGTAAAGTGATGGAATGGGAGGAAGGAACGCCCCCCCGGGTGCTCCCGTATAGCTTCCCAGGAGGCCGCGTCATGAGAATGCTCGCTCGCCGTGCGCCCGTCGTCGCGGCCCTGCCTGTCGTGCTCATCGCGACTGCGGGCTGCGACCTCGTCACGGCCGAGTTCCGGCACACCGAGACGGCCGAGTGGCGCAAGACGTTCGACCTGCAGCCCGGCGGCCGGGTCAGCGTCGGCAACGTCAACGGGCGGATCGCTGTCGAACCGTCAGAAGGGAACACGGTCGAGGTGGTCGCCGTGAAAACCGCCAAGGCTGCCAGTCCCGAAGCCGCGAAACAGGCGCTCGAGCGCATCGAGATCGTGGATCAGGCCTCGCCCGACACGGTCAGCGTGGAAACGAAGATCCGCCGGGTCTCGAGCTGGTTCGGGAGCGGCGGCGCGCAGGTTGGCTACACCGTCCGGGTGCCGTCCGGCGCCGTCATGCGGTTCACCACGGTGAACGGCGGCGTCGAGGTGCGGGGGGTCGATGGCCAGCTGACCGCCGAGACGACCAACGGCGGCATCGTCGTTCGCGACATCACCGGCAGCGTCGAAGCCAGCACCACGAATGGAGGCATCGACGTCGACGTGCTGGAACTCTCCGAGGCGGGTGCCCGGCTCGAATGCACGAACGGCGGGATCAAGCTGCGCCTGCCCCCGACCGCACGAGCCACGATCTCGGCGAGCGTGGCGAACGGCGGGATCGATACCGGAGGGCTCCAGCTCGAAACGCTCGAGTCCTCGCGCCGCCGGCTGGAAGCCCGCCTGAATGGCGGGGGCCCACAGGTCAGGATCGAAGGCACGAACGGCGGGATCCGGATCGCCGCGCGCTAAGTCCTGCCTTTTGGAATTACGGTGACGCACGGAGGGGCGGCGAGGCGCCCGCCCCGCAAGGCGCGAGGAGGAAGAATACCGGCTGAGCCGTGCGACGCCATTCACGTCCATGCGGCGGCGGTTTCTGCAGAAGACGATCACCCGGATCCGGCCAAGCCCCGGCTCGACCGCAGGCGATCAGCGGAGCTGCGGCGTCCGGCGGCCCGACTCCGTCGTGCCGAGGATCAGCCGTACGACGGCATCGTAGCTCTCGATGCCTTCCTCCACACGGTTGGCGCGCAGGTACACGTCATAGGTCTGCCGCGCAATGCGACTCACGGCGGGAACGGCCCGGCGCTGGCGGGCAGCGGCGGCCTCGAGGTCGCTCCGCGGTCCCTCATCGAGCATGGCCGCGAGCGCCCGCCGCTGCTCTCTCGGCAAGCGGCCGCTGACGCTGCTGTACACCGCCAGCCACCCGCTGTACCGTGCTGCATCGTCCGCACCCAGGCAGGCCAGCCAGGCGAGATAGCCGGCTTCCGCTTCATCGGCGAACCCGGCCAGGTGCGCCCACTCGTGCCCCAGCACGAACGGCTTCTCGAACGGCAGCAGGTCGGGATTCAGGATGATCTCGAGAAAGAACGGATCGGTCATGCCGTCGATGCCGGCGCGGCGAAAGTACGCCTCCAGCAGCGACCGCTTGGGCACCGGCGTCGCGGCGGTCCAGCCGGATCCCAGCCGCTGGCTGACTCGTTCGAGCGCGTCGCGCAGCCGGCGCTCCTCGAACGCCCGCGTCTGACCGGCCGCCTGGAGGGCGTTCACCGCCTGGACGGCCTCCTTCCCCAGCGCCAGCGCCCCGTCCATGGTGATGCCGGCCGGCACGAACTCCAGCTTCTCCTCGAGAGGCACGCGCCGGTAGTTCAGCCCCCACATCGCCAGGAAAATCAAATACACGGCGGCGGCGACAACGACCAGCCGCATGACGGTGGTGAGCGCGCCGCGCAGCACGCCTGCCCGGCCGACGCGCCGCACGGCGCCAGCCACGAGCAGAACCAGGAGGAGCACACCCGCGAGGTCGAACAGCGCAACCGGCGCGAGGTTACTCACAGGGGTCACGATTTGCTGCAGCGCCGGATAGAGACTCGAGGAGTACCACCGTTCGACCGCGCGTGCAGGAAGCGGCAGGAGCGCCGCGGCCAGCGCGACCACGACAATCGCCACTCTGAGGATCACGAGCGCAATCCCTGGCGGGCTCCGGTGTCGCCTCCCGTGATCAACCGGATGGCCCGCTGATAGGTGAAGTACGACCACGCCCACTGGACCAGGACGACGAGCCGGTTCCGGAACCCCACAAGTGCCATCAGATGGACGAACAACCAGGCGAGCCAGGCGATATAACCCTTGAGCGTCAGCCATCCCAGGTCGGCGACGGCCGACGCGCGGCCGACGGTCGCCATGTTGCCGAGGTCCTTGTAGACGAAGGGCTCATATGGCTGGCCGTTCAGCGCGCGGGCGAGGTTGCGCCCCGTGTGCCTGCCCATCTGGATGGCGACCTGCGCCACGCCCGGGAGGAAGCTGCCGGACGGATCCTTGAACGCGGCGAGATCGCCGATGACGAACACGCGTGCGTCGCCGGGAACGGTGAGATCGGGCTGGACCAGCACGCGGCCGACGCGATCGACGGGAGCACCCAGCGTGGCGCCCAGCGGCGAGGCTGCGACCCCGGCGGCCCAGAGAATCGTCTCGGCCTCGATCGTCTCTTCTCCCATGGTCACACGGCCAGGCTCCACGCGTGTGACCAGCGTCCCGGTGCGGACCTCGACTCCGATGCGCTGGAGGTCGCGGCGCGCGGCCTCCCGCAGGTGCTCGGGATATGCGGCGAGCACCGCCGATCCACCCTCGAGCAGGACGATGCGCGCCGCGCTCGGATCGATGTGCCTGAAGTCGTGCGCCAGCGACAGACGCGACATCTCGGCGAGCGCGCCCGCCAGCTCCACGCCGGTCGGCCCGCCGCCAATCACCACGAAGGTCAGCTGCGCCCGGCGGCGGGCCGCGTCGGTTCCTTTCTCGGCCCGTTCGTATGCCAGCAACACACGCCGGCGGATGTCGAGCGCGTCATCGAGTGTCTTCAGGCCGGGCGCGGCCTCCTGCCACTCGTCATGACCGAAATACGCGTGCGTCCCCCCGGTCGCGATGATGAGGTAGTCGTACGGCATCTCGCCGTCGGTGAGCTGCACGACACGGCGGTCGCGATCGACGCCCGTGGCCTCGGCAAGCAGCACCTCGACGTTCCGCTGGCGGCGGAGGATCCATCGGATCGGCGACGCGATGTCGCCTGGCGACAGGGCGGCGGTTGCGACCTGGTAGAGCAGCGGCTGGAAGAGGTGATGGTTGCGCCGGTCCAGGAGGGTGACCCGGACGGGGAGGCGCCGCAGCGCGCGGGCGGCGTGGAGACCGCCGAACCCGCCTCCGATGATGACGACGTGTGTCATGAATGCCGCTGGCGCACCGAGTCAGGTCAGCCGTTCTCGTCCCCCGGAGGCGTGGTGCGTCACATGAGCCGCGCTCCGGGACTTGTGGCCACCACGCTTCGGGGGGATTAGCGATGATAACGGAACACGGCTTGCAGCCTTGCAGGGTATGGGACTGACGAACCGGTTGATGCGGGTAGGCGGCGCGCGAATGGCGAGGCGACTCGGTCGCTCGATGCCCTGGATAGGGGCAGCGGTTGCCTTGGCGACGATCGGCGCGAGCATGCGGCGCAAGGGCCTGCTCCGCGGCGTCCTCGACACGGGTCTGAACGCCACGCCTTTCATCGGCGCGGCGAAGAACGCGGTCGAGCTGGCCCGCGGGCGCGACTTCCTTC
>DASPFV010000313.1:0-13009 GCA_035620975.1 Vicinamibacterales bacterium | reverse complement strand
GCAGCGGCTGTCGGGGGCGGACGAGGTCGCGCGCCTGCGGCGCCACTACACGCAGGCGCTCGATCTGCTGCCGATGACGCTGGATCGGTTCCTGCGCTACATCGAGTTGAACGTGGCATTCCACGTTGAGGTGTGGCGGCTGGCGAAGAGCCCGGTGCTGCTGCAGGCGATCGAGCGGCACGTGGCGCTGCCGTTCGTAGCGCCGGGGGCGCTGGTGTTCCGGCAGGAGGATCGCGAGGCCGCGCAGACCGACGCGTTGATCGCGCTCGAGCACCACCGGGCGATCGTGGAGGCGATTGCCGGCCGGGACGCCACGAGGGCGGAGCACGTGACGCGGGAGCACGCGCTGGTGGCCAAGCGTGCGCTGGCGCGGGCGCTGGAGCGGCGCGACATGCTGCACACGCTCCCCGGGGCGCCGCTGCTCCGGCAGCGATCGGAGTAGCGCACGGGTTGACCGTCGTGACCTCCGATGAGCACATCCGCCGATATCCCGACGTCGCCACTCTCTGGTGACAGGCAGACTGGTTGCTCATCCGTCCGGTCCGGCGGGACCACGGGAGGCTCATACGTCGGAGGGCGGCAGCGCGGCTCGCGACCCCGCGGCGACTACATCTCGAGCGCCTCCTCCGGCGTCTGACAGGCGACGACCGCGGCGCCGCGCGTCCGCTGCTCATCGTCGCGCTGGAACCGGCCGGGTCCGAAACGGCCTGGCGGGTACTCCAGGCAGCGGCGCCGACGGCGACTGCGATGGCGACCGGCGTCATGCCGGTCCGGGCGACTCCCGCTCCGCGAGGATCGCCGCCGCCGCATGGAACGCCGCGTTCGCGGCCGGCACGCCGGCGTAGACGGCCGTCTGCAGCAGCACCTCCTCGAGGTCGCTCGGTTCGAGCTCGTGGTCGAGACCGGTCCTGACGTGCAGCCGGAACTCGTCGAGCCGGCCGAGCGCGGCCGTCGTCGCCAGCACGAGGAGGCGCCTCGTGCGGGGGTCGAGGCCGGGCCGGGTCCAGATCGTCCCCCAGGCATACTGCGTGATGAGCGCCTGAAACGCCCGGGTGAACGCCGTCGTCGACGCGACGGCCCGATCCACGTGCTCGTCCCCCAGGACGCGCCGTCGCACGATCATTCCGGCCTCGGGGTCGCCCGGGCCCTCCGGCCGGAGGAACTCGAACAGCGCCGCCGAGAATCCCCGCGGCCGCTCGAGATTCGAGAGGTGTCCCGCCGGCAGCTGCACCGCCCGGGCGCCGGGAATCCGGCTGGCGAGGACGGCACTGTGTTCCGGCCAGGGCATGGGGACGTCGGCGTCGCCGCCAATGACGAGCGTGGGCACGCGGATGCGCGGCAGCAGCGCGACCTGATCGAGGTCGCGCAACGCCGCGCAGCAGCCGGCGTAGCCCGCCGGGTCGGTCGCAAGGAGCGTCCGCCGCGCGTAGGCGACATCGGTGTCGGCGGCCGCCAGCTTGCGCCGCGTGAAGTACCGGGCCATGGCGACCTCTTCGATCGCCGCGAGGCCACCGGCGAGCACGGCCTGCCGGCGGCTTTCCATCAGCGACGGATCGCCGAGACGCGCCGAGGTGTTCGCGAGGACCAGGTGGCTGACGCGCTCCGCCGCGTACGCGCCGAGCCACTGCCCGATCGCTCCTCCCAGCGAGAGGCCGCAGAACGCGAACCGTTCCAGGCCCAGCGCGTCGGCCAGCGCGAGCACGTCGCCCGCCAGCTGCGCGATCGTGTAGTCACCCGGCGTGGCGTCGCTGGCGCCGTGACCCCGCGTGTCGTACCGCAGGACGCGGAAATGCCGCGCGAGATCCGCCGCCTGCCGATCCCACATGCCGTGGTCGAGGCCGAGCGAGTGCGACAGCACCAGCGCCGGCGCATCGTCTCGACCCTCGAGCCGGTAGAAACACCGAGCGGTGGGAAGGCTGAGAAGGGGCATGGGCTATTGACCGTGAGCGTGGTCAGGGCCGCGGAGCAGGTCCGCCGCGCGGGCCCGAACCAGTCTGCCTGTTGAGCGACAGCAGGTTCGCGAGCAGCCGGTACGCGCCCGGCACGCCGTACGGCAGCTGGCGATGGAGCGCATAGGCGAAGTAGGTGTAATGCCCCTGGCCGTACGTGGCGTGGAGCCACCCGCCGCGCTGCGGGGCCTGGCCCGTGTCCCACGTGGCGAGGATCGGAGTGTAGCGGGGATTCCAGGAGGACCAGAACTTCGAGCCGCGCTGTTCGACCCAGTTCTCGAAGTCGGCCAGCGTGATCCGGTTGGGGCTCGTGAGCACGGCCGCATCTGGGGCCAGGATCTCCACCGGCGAGTCCTCCTCCGACACCTCCTCGGCGTTGGCGGGAAGCTCTCCGGGAAACGGCGCATACTGCGCCGGTACGAGCTCCGGCGTGTTGTAGAGGACGATCAGGTTGCCCCCCTCGCGCGCGTAGTCGAGCAGGCGGCGATTGTGGGTCTTCAGGTCCTCACGCACGGCGTAGGCGCGCGTGCCAGTCATGATCGCGTCGAACCGCGAGAGGTCTCCCGTTCCGAGCTGCTGCGCCCCCAGCAGCTCCACCTCGACCCCCAGCTGCGCCAGCGCCGAAGGCACGTCGTCGCCCACGCCCATGACGTAGCCGACGCGCAGTCCTGCTGCAATCTCGACATCCACACCGCGGACCGTGCTCGTGGCAGGCCGGTAGAGATAACGCGTCTCGAGGTCCCGGTGCCGGAGCACGGTGTAGCCGTCGCGATACTCCCGGCCGCCCGACCTCGCGACCGCTTCGACGCGATAGGCCTCCGCAGCCGCGTTCCGTGTTCGTCCGTGTTTTTCCGTGGCGGCGTCGAGCGAGGGGATGCCGACCTCGAAAACATGGCGCGCCTTCTCGCCTGCCCGCGAGAACCGGAACGCGTGCGACGCCGGCTCGACCGACCAGTCCGGGGGTACCTGCAGGGCGACTGTTCCTGCCGATCCCGCCGGATCGTTGCTCTGAACGTCGACCTCCATTCGAATGCTGCGACGCGCAGCGGCCGCGAGCGGAACGACTGCGTACTCCGGGCTGAGCGCGACCGCGACGGCGGGCACGACGGCGAGCTCGCGCGGCTCGTAGCCGTAGGGAAGGTTCGGCTCGAGACGGGTGACCGCGCGCCGCAGTTCGACCGGGACACCCCCGATCGCGTACGTGACCACCGCTTCGAAGGCGGGTGCCGGTGCAGGTCGGTACGCCAGAGCGCGATCGAGCACCTCGTAGCTGGCGTCCTGGATCGACTTCCGCGTGAAATGAGGACGGGTCAGGGCCGCATCGGTGGGAACCGTGATCCTGAGGTCGCGCACGTGCGGCTCGTTCCGGTGAACCGGGGTCAGGGTCCCGGGCGACGGCTGAACGCAACCCGCCGCACACTGGACTGACACGGTTCCGACGCCGTCGATCTCGTGCTTTCCGCGGCTGACGAACGTCACGCGAACGTCGAAGCTCTGGCCGGGCACGACGGGATCCATGGCCGGCGGAGCGCCGCCGAACGGTCCCGCAGGTCGAGGCGCGTCGGCCGGCTGTGCGTAGGCCGTCACCATGATCCCGAGGGAGGCGGTGAGGGCGTCGGCGAGCTGACGTTCTTTCAGATCCAGGACGTGCGCCACATCCGCCTCGCCACCGAGACGGGCAGTTGCGGACCGCACCGCCGAAAGCGCCCGGGCGAGGGCCGGAGCCGCTGCCGATGGATCCGTGAGCTCGAACGCGTCCGCTGCCGCCTGAATCTCCCGCTCGACGCTTGCCAGCAGCGAAGCAGCTTCCGCCGGCGGCTCGAGACGAAGCGTCCGATACAGTCCGGACAGGGTGGTGTCGATCCCGTCGAAGAAGGACATTTCCTTCTGCGGTGCCTCGACGAGCGACTGCAGGCGCCTGTAATAGGAGATCGCCGGGCCCGGCGTCGGCCAGGGACGGCCGCCAGTCTGGGATCGCTGGAAGCTCAGACCCAGGCGGCCCAGGGAGTGATACGACTCGCCCAGCACCGGGTCGTATTCACCCGGGTTCACCTCGATCGTCCAGTCTTCATTATGCCGGACGCCGCCCATGTAGAGTTTCAGCGGCTGCCATGGACGAAGGTGCGCCTCCGTCAGCTCCGGAAACGCCTGCGCGTCACCCGCCAGCCTGAACGCCTCGCGCGTGAGGAGGCCGGCGGCGGAGTGATTGCCGTGTCCGTCGCGCTCGTCTCCCCGGAACCGGGAGATGATCACCAGAGGCCGCTCGGTCCGGATCACCGCGACGATGTCGCGGAGGACGCGGTCGCGGCCCCACTTCTCGAGCGCCTCGTCGAGGCGCTTCGAGAATCCGTAATCCGCGACGGTGCCGAAGTACTGCTGGTCAACGCCGTAATACCGATTCGCGAGACGGAGCTCCTCGGTCCGGATGAGGCCGAGCGCGTCGAAGAGCTCGGGCCCGATCGCGTTGTCGCCCGATTCCCCCCGCGTGAGCGTGAGCATCGAGACCCGGGCTCCCCGGCCGCGGCTGAGCATCGCCAGCAGCCCGCCATGCTCGTCGTCGGGGTGGGCAGTCGTGTGCATGACGCTGGCGGTGGTCTTCAGCTTCAGGATCTTCTGCCACGCGCCGGCGGCGCCGTCCTCGCCAGGGCCTGTGATCTGGACCGCAGGAGAGCGCCACGTCATGGCGAGGACCGCCACGACCGCCAGGGCGGATCGGTGCAGGGTGCGCATATCAGCTCTCCGTGTGCTCCTCGCGTTCGTACGCCTCGAGGACGGCCTGGATGAACTGGCCGCTCGACCCGAGGTAGTGCTCGGGCGCGAGCGCCCGGTCGATCGCCTCCCGGTCGAGGACCGCCGAGACCCTCGGATCGGCCGCGAGGATTTCGGCGAACGGACGCGGCTCGGCCGCTGCGCGTTTCACCGCGGCTTCGACTGCCTGCCGTGCGTCGGCCGGGCCGAGAGCCCCCGCGAGCCTCATCACGACGGCCTCGGCCATCGTCACGCCGCCGGCCTGCTCGAGGTTCTGTCGCATCCGTCCGGCATCGACGACGAGGCCTTCGAGCAGCGCGGCGGTCGCACGGGCGGCCGACGCGGAGGTACGCACGAGATCCGGGAGGACGTCCCACTCGGCCTGCCAACCGGCGGGTCCGCGCTCGTGTTCCTGCGGCATCGCGCCGAGCATCGTGGCCACGAGGCCGGGCGCACGCAGGGCGCACGCCTGCACGATTGACGCGCGCACCGGGTTGCGCTTGTGTGGCATCGTGGACGAGCCGCCCGCGGCTTCCGGCGCGTCGAAGGCCTCCGCGATCTCCGACTGGGCGAGCAGGGACAGGTCTTGCGCGATCTTCCCGAACGCCCCGGTCAGGATCCCGAGATCGGCGGCGAGCGCCGCAACACGAATGCGCTGGGCGTGCCACGGAAGGGGCGGCAGCGCAAGGTCGAGCCTGCTTGCGAGCTCGCGCGCGACGGCGGGCCCCTGGCCGCCGAGCGCGGCCAGCGTGCCAGAGGCCCCCCCGAACTGCAGCACCAGCACGGCGTCGCGCGAGGCGCGGACCCGCTTCGCCGCCGAGAGGATCGCGTCGAGCCACCCGGCGGCTTTGAGCCCGAAGGTGACCGGCGTCGCCTGCTGCAGCCAGGTCCGGCCCGCCATCACCGTCGTCGCATGCTGCCGCGCGTGTCGGGCCGCGGCTCGCGCCGCGCGGTCCGTGTCGTCCAGCAGGACCGAGAGGGCCGCCCGGAGCTGCAGCGCGAGCGCCGTGTCGATGATGTCCTGGCTCGTCGCTCCCCAGTGGACGAACCCGGCCGCCTCGGGGCTGGAAGCGGCGACCGTTTGCCTGAACCGGGAGAGCAGCGGAATCAGAAGATTTCCGGCGCTGGACGCCTGGTCGGCCAACTCGCGCAGCGGGTAATCCTGCCCGCGTGCCGCGGATCGGATCGGAGCGGCCGCCGCAGCGGGAATGACGCCCAGCGCCGCCTCGGCCTCCGCCAGCGCGGCTTCGACGTCGAGCATGGCCTGGATCCGCGCACGGTCCGACAGCGCGGCTTCCACCTCGCGCACGCCGGCCATCATTGCGAGCAGATCGGAGGAAGCGCCCTCGGCGTGCACGGCGTAATGATTCCACAGGTTGCCGTCTGGCGACGGCGCGTGCGGTCCGCGGCGCGGGCGGTGTATGCTGCAGGGTCGGTCGGGGTGCAGCTTCCGGCTGCAGCCTCTACATCGCCAGCCCGCGAGGGCGAGCCGCAGGCGGAACCGGACGCGCCAACCAGTCCCCGACAGCGGGAACCTGGCGGCTGGCAGCTGGACAAAAAATGGACAACTACGCACCCAGGAAGTCAGACAAGTTCACGTTCGGTCTCTGGACCGTCGGAAATCCCGGACGGGATCCGTTCGGGGAGCCGGTCCGGCCGGCGATTCCGCCGACCACGATCGTGCGCCGCCTCTCGGAGCTCGGCGCCTACGGCGTCAACCTGCACGACAACGACCTCGTGCCGTTCGGCGCCTCCGCTGCCGAGCGCGATCGCATCGTCCGCGAGTTCAAGCAGGCTCTTTCGGATCACGGCATGGTCGTGCCGATGGCCACGACCAACCTGTTCACGCACCCGATCTTCCGCGACGGGGCGGTGACCTCGACCGATCCCGACGTGCGCGCGTTCGCCCTGCAGAAGACCATGAGCGCGATCGACCTCGGGGTCGAGCTCGGGGCGAAGATCTACGTGATGTGGGGCGGACGGGAAGGCGCCGAGGTGGACGCCGCGAAGGACGCGCGCGACGCGCTCGCGCGCTATCGCGACGGGGTCAACTTCCTGTGCGAATACGTGCGCGATCAGAAATACGATCTGAAGTTCGCGCTCGAAGCCAAGCCGAACGAGCCGCGCGGCCACATCTACCTGCCGACGACGGGCCACATGCTCGCCTTCATCGAGACGCTCGATCATCCGGAGATGGTCGGCGTGAACCCCGAAGTCGCGCACGAGCACATGGCGGGGCTGAACTTCTACCATGCCGTCGCGCAGGCCATCGACGCCGGCAAGCTGTTCCACGTCGATCTCAACGATCAGCAGCCCGGCCGGTACGACCAGGACTTCCGGTTCGCGAGCGAGAACCCCAAGGCGATGTTCTTCCTGGTCAAGCTGCTGGAGGAGTCGGGCTACGACGGCCCGCGACACTTCGACGCGCACGCTTACAGGACGGAAGGCCCCGAGGGCGTGTGGGCCTTCGCGGCAGGGTGCATGCGGACCTACAACATCCTGAAGGAGAAAGCCCGCCGCTACGCGGAAGACACGGAGATTCAGGGGCTCCTGAGGGAGATTGGCGCCCCGGGCGGCGAGCGCACCGAGCCGTATTCACGGAAAGCGGCGGAGGCGCTCAAGAGCCGGACATTCGACGTCGACGCCATGGCCCGCCGCGAGCTGCACTACGAGCGGCTCGATCAGCTCGTGATGGAGCTGTTGCTGGGCGTCAAATAGGTTCAGGGTTCAGGGTTTCAAGGTTCCGGGTTCAACTCATGACTCCCAATTCATGACTCCCAACTCGTGACTCCCAACTCGTGACTCACAACTCATGACTTCACCGATCACCCGGTTCATCCTGGTTGGGGTCGCATGCGTGGGGGCGGCGGCGTTCGGCTTCTCGCAGAAGCCGGCGCCTGCGCCGCCTCCCACGCAGACTCCCGCTCAGACCCCGCCGGCCGGGCGCGGCGGGCGTGCCGGCAGGGGCGGTCTCGAGCAGGAGATCGCCATGGGGGCCGATTTCAGCCGGAAGCCGTCGGTCGAACGCCTGTCGCCCGGGGAACAGCAGAAGCGGTTCCTGCTCCCGCCCGGGTTCCGCATCGAGCCGCTCCTCTCCGACCCGCTGATCGAGGACCCCGTGGGCGTCACGTTCGACGGCAACGGGCGCATGTACGTGCTCGAGATGCGCTCGTACATGCAGGACGCGGCAGGCTCCAACTCGCGCGCGCCGATCAGCCGAATCTCGCGCCACGAGGACACGGACGGCGACGGCACGTACGACCGCCACACGGTCTTCGCCGACAAGCTCGTCCTCCCGCGGATGGCGTTTCCCCTTCGCGACGGCGAGGTGCTGGTGCTCGAAACCGACGACCGCGATCTCTTCAAGTACACCGACACGGATGGCGACGGCGTCGCCGACAGGAAGGAGCTCTTCTTCACGCCGTTCGGCCGTGTCACCAACATGGAGTGGCAGCCCGGCGGGCTGACCTGGGCCCTCGACAACTGGCTCTACAGCACCTACAACCCCTTCCGGCTTCGCATCACGCCGGCCGGCGGCGTCATCCGCGAGGAAACCGACACGAACGGCGGGCAATGGTGGAGCGCGCAGGACGACCACGGCAAGGTCTGGTTCGTCGACGGCGGCGGTGAAATCGGGCCCGTCAACTTCCAGGTGCCGATTGCGTACGGCGCCATCAACGTCAGGGACAACTTCGAGCCGGACTTCCAGGTTCCCTGGCCGGCACCCGGGGGCATCGCCGACATGCAGGGGGGCATGCGCCGGGTGCGTATGCCCGACGGGACGCTGAACCACTTCACCTCGGCGTCGGGCGTCGAAATCTACCGCGGCCACCGGATGCCCGAGGACATGGTCGGCGACCTCTTCTTCACCGAACCGGTCGGCCGGATCGTACGTCGCGCGAAGGTCGTCGTCACCGACGGTCTCACGCAGCTCAGAAACGCCTACCCGAAGTCGGAGTTCGTGCGGTCCACCGATCCGCTGTTCCGCCCCGTCAACGTCACGGCGGCGCCCGACGGCAGCCTGCTCGTCATCGACATGTACACCGGGATCATCCAGGACGCGCAGTTCGTCGGTCCATACCTGAAGGCCAAGATCGATCAGTACGCGCTCGACAAGCAGCACAACTGGGGCCGCATCTGGCGCATCACCCACGAGACCGCCCCGCCCGACCGGACGCAGCCGCGCATGTACCGCGAATCGGCGGCAGAGCTCGTGCGGCATCTCGAGCACCAGCACGGCTGGTGGCGCGACACCGCGCAGAAGCTCCTGGTGCTCCGGCAGGAGCAGAGCGTCGTGCCCGCCCTGCGCACGATGGCGGGATCCTCGCCGAACCCGCTGGCGCGGATCCACGCGCTGTGGACGCTGGAGGGCCTGGAGGCGCTCGATCTGGCGTTCGCGCGCAAGCTGATGAAGGATTCCGACCCGCAGATCCGGATCCAGGCCATCCGCGCGAGCGAGTCGCTCTACAAGCGCGGCGAGAAGAGCCTCGCCGACGACTACCGCGCGATGGCGAAGGACTCGCACCCCGACGTCGTCATCCAGGCGCTCCTCACGGTGAACCTGCACAAGGTGCCGGGCTCGGCCGCGCTCATCGAGCAGACGATGGCGGCCAGCCAGGTTCGCGGGATCCGGGAGATTGGCGCGCAGCTCCTCAAGCCCGGCGGGGCGCGCGGCCAGGGCGCGGCGTTTGCCGATCCGGGCGCCGGCACGCTCGGGCTGCCGGTCGAGCAGCGGCGATCGCTCCAGCGAGGCGCGGCAATCTACCAGGAGCTCTGCACGACGTGCCACGGTCCCGACGGGAAGGGGGCGCCGATGGGCGGCGCGGCCGACGGATCGACGCTGGCCCCCAGCCTGGTCGGATCGGCTCGCGTGCTCGGACATCGCGAGTACATCATCAAGGTCCTCCTCCACGGGCTGTCGGGCGACATCGACGGGGTGAGTTATCCCGGTGGCATCATGGCGCCGATGGGCACCAACACCGACGAGTGGATCGCCGACGCGGCGAACTACACGCGCAACAGCTTCGGGAACTCGGCGTCGTTCATCACGCCCGCGCACGTCGCCTCGGTGCGCGCCGCGAGCCGTCGAGAGACGATGTGGACGCTTCCCGAGCTGCTCGCGAGCCTGCCGACTCTGCTGACGAACCAGGGCGAGTGGAAGGCGACCGCCAGCCACAATCCGGAGAACGCCGCCAACGGCATCAACGGCACCGGCGACGTGCGCTGGGACAGCGGTGCGCCACAGGCGCCGGGGATGTGGTTCCAGCTCGAGCTGCCGGCGACGACCCGGATTACCGAGCTCCTGATCGAGGCCTCAGCCGGCGGCCGCGGCGGGTTCGGCGGCTTCGGCAGGGGGCGCGGCAGAGGCCGCAGCGGCGCCGGGACATTCGCGGGGCCTCTGATCGCCTACGAGGTCCGGGTCTCGACGGACGGCACGACGTGGAGCAAGCCGGTCGGAGAGGGCCGGGGCACGGGCAATCTGACCGTCGTCACGTTCGCGCCCGTCGAGGCCAGATTCATCCGCATCACGCAGACGGGCGCGCCGCCGCCGGACTCGACGTTCCAGTTCGGGTGGGCGGTGCAGCGCGTGCGCATCTACCAGGCAGGGACCTGAGCCGGGCGCGTCAGAAGAGAGTCCCGCTGAGTGGGACCTCCGCTCCGCTCGCGACGCCGGCATCGCGGCCGGCGAGCCGAAGGCTGCCAGCGCTGGAACTCGCGAGAGCGTCGCCGGTGCGGGGGTCCAATCGCGTCTGCGAGTGCCGGGGACATACAGGTGACTGGAGACCTGCGCGTCGCGCTGATCGGGTACGGCCACGCGGGCGCCGTCTTCCACGCGCCACTCATCCGAGCCACGCCTGGCTTGCAGGTGACCGTTGTCGTCACGCGCGATCCCGAGCGGCAGGCGCGCGCACGTCGAGACGTCTCCACCGCGGTCGTCGTCGACACGGCCGAGCGGGTGTGGGAGCGTGCCGGGGATCTGGACCTGGTGGTGATCGCCGTACCGAACCGGTTCCACGTGCCGCTCGCGCGGGCCGCGCTCGCCGCGCGCCTCCCCACCGTGGTCGACAAGCCCCTGGCGCCGGATGCCGGAGCCGCCCGACTTCTGATGGAGGCGTTCGCGCGCGCGCACGTGCTGCTGACGGTGTTCCACAACCGGCGCTGGGATGGAGATTTCCTGACGGTCCAGCGCCTGGTGCGTGACGATCGTCTGGGGCCCGTGCATCGCTTCGAATCGCGCTTCGAGCGCTGGCGACCGGCGCTGCGCGGCGTCTGGCGCGAGTGGCCCGACCCTGCCGACGGCGGCGGCCTCCTGCTCGATCTGGGCAGTCACCTGATCGATCAGTCGCTGCTGCTGTTCGGGAGCGTCTCGGAGGTCTATGCCGAGCTCGACGCGAGGCGGGATCGCGAAGGCGCCGAGGATGACGCTTTCGTGTCGCTGGTCCACGCGTCGGGCGTCCGGTCGCATCTCTGGATGAGCGCGCTGGCTGCGTCGCCGGCGCCGCGCTACCGGGTACTCGGGCGGAGAGGCGCGTTCACGAAATACGGTGAAGACGGGCAGGAGTCCGCGCTTCGTGCGGGTGCCCGCCCGGGGGACGCGGGCTGGGGCCAGGAGACGCCCGATCGCTGGGGATGGCTGGAGACGGATGGCGGCCATCGCGAGCGCGAGACGACCGAGCCGGGTGCGTACGATCGGTTTTACAGTGCGCTGAGCCGAGCGTTGCGCGAGGGCACGGCGCCGCCAGTCGAGGTCCAGGCGGCCGTCGACGGGCTCGAGGTGATCGAGGCGGCCCGGCATGCGGCCGCGACCGGCTGTCGCGTGCGCCGGTCGCAGCCGGCGGCGGAGCGCCGACGGCCTCGGTAGCCATACCCTTCTCCAGTATGTCTATGCTCTTTTTGTTTCGCAATGGAGAATCCCTGCTCTCTCAGACTTCCTGTTTCAGGCCTGTAATGTAGCGGACTGGCGCAAGGCTCTTTCGTTCTGCGAAACGCCAGCCTTCCTCGTTGCCGACCTACCTACCTGCTGCTAGCATCCGCGCAATCGATTACATCGCCCGCATCTTCTGCACGGCGAGTTCGATTCGCGTCCGCCACATCCCAGGGAAACCTGCCGTCCCCGCCGGAGGGGCACGAGGGGGCCGCAGGACAGCACCACACAGGGAAGGCCCGAACCGCCGCCAGCGCGCGCTGGCTCCGGAACCGTCGGCAGTCAAAGAGGAGGAGGCATGGTACGTAGGACTGGCAGCATCGCCATCGGCCTGATCGTGGCGCTGTGGCTGGTGCCCTCGCTGGCACTGGCGCAGATCACGACCGGCACGGTGACGGGACGAGTCGTCGACGCGCAGGGCGGGGTCATTCCCGGCGCGACCGTCGTGCTCATCAGCGAAACCCGCAACACGAAGAGCGCGCCGGTGGTCACCAACGAGACCGGCGACTACGTGTTCCCGAACGTGACGCCCGACCGCTACACGGTCGAGGTCACGCTCGAATCGTTCAAGACCGTGCGGCGGTCGGGGATCGTCGTCACGGGCGCCGACCGCGTCGGCGTGCCACCCCTGACGCTGGAGCCCGGCGGCATCGCGGAAACCGTGACTGTCACGGCGGAAGCGGCGCTCCTGCAGACGCAGAGCGGCGAGCGGTCGTTCGCGATTTCGACCGAGCAGGTCGAGAACCTGCCGATCAACCGCCAGAACTTCACGAGCCTGCTCGGCTTCATGCCGGGCGTCGTGGCCGGCGGCGTCTCCAACGGGAGCGGCGGCGCGGCTGGCGCGACGCGGCTGGGCGGCGCGGGTCAGAACAACATCATGATGGACGGCGTCTCGGCCATGGACACGGGCAACAACGGCCAGATGCTGAACATGAACATCGAGTC
Source organism: Vicinamibacterales bacterium (assembly GCA_035620975.1). Taxonomy (GTDB): domain Bacteria; phylum Acidobacteriota; class Vicinamibacteria; order Vicinamibacterales; family 2-12-FULL-66-21; genus DASPFV01. The sequence goes on along the minus strand of DASPFV010000313.1, from coordinate 442 downwards.
GATCGGCGAGGTGAAGATCCTCACCCAGGGCTACCAGGCGGAGTTCGGGCGCTCGAGCGGGCTGCAGGTGACGGCCGTGACCAAGAGCGGCACGAACCAGTTCCGCGGGTCGGCCTACAGCGTCTTCACCAACTCGGACTGGAACGAGACGACGTGGGTCCGCCAGAAGAACAATGACCCGACCCCGAAGACGAAGCAGGACACCTATGGCTACACGATCGGCGGGCCGGTCGGGAGGCCGGGTGGCTCCAACAACCTGTTCTTCTTCTACGCGCACGAGTATCGTCCGACGACCGCCGCCATCAACAACGGCAATGCCATCCGGCTCCGGGTGCCGTCTGCGCTCGAGCGGGCAGGGGACTTCTCGCAGAGCCGCGACAACAACGGCAACCTGCTGCCGCCGCTGATGGACTTCACGACCGGCCAGCCGTTCCCCAACAAG
>DASPFV010000312.1:0-4301 GCA_035620975.1 Vicinamibacterales bacterium | reverse complement strand
TGCAAACTGACAGTTTGCGCTACCCTCGCTCAATGTCTGACTGTCGCCAACTTCCGACTTCGCCCGCCTCATCGCTGCCACAGGCTTTTCACCGGTCACCCCCGTCCCCCTCTCCTTCGGCATCGTCTATCTCTACGTCGCTCAACGGGCGTGAATGCGGGCCCGCAGGCACTTGCCTGAATCCGCCACCAAGTTATTGAGTTGGTGCTGATTGGCGACGCATGGCCGAAGTGGGTCATCGAACTTTTCGACCTCGCTGAAGGCGCGGCCGTGGACCCATAGGCAATCGTTGGAGTGGCCAACCGGGAATGAGAGCTGGCCGGACATGTCGACGCTGCTCGCTGAGCCCGACTGTGGGCACTCGGCAATCTCGGAATCCGTCAATCAGGACGGACGTGAGGGTTGATCGGCGTTTCGACGTCCCTTCGCAGAGCCAGACCGTGGGCCACTCGGCAATCTGTGAATCCAGCAATCAACAATCGACAATGGCGACAATTCGACCGATCAAATCGGCACTCCGCAATCTGCAATCGGCAATTGCGAAGCTGTTATACTCGATAAGTTCCTGATGTACTTCGACTTCGAGGACAATCGCCCCGACACGCCGGTCATGCCCCGGCCCATGTCGCGCCGCGAGGCAGTGATGTCGACCGTCATTGTCCACCTCCTCGGGATCATCCTCGTCCTGATCGCGCCGAGCCTGCCGTTCGTGCAGGCGATGGTCGAGGAACAGCAGCAGGCGCTCGAGGCGGAGCGGCTCCGGCAGCTCGAGCAGGAACGGGAGCGGGCTCGGTTCGTCTTCGTGCAGCCCCGGGTCGACACGCCCGCCCCGAAGCCGCCGCCGCGGGCCGACTTGTCCGATCTCGACCGGCAGGCCCGGACGGTCGAGCGCCCACCCAACCCCACCAACCCGCTGCCGTTCTCCCGTGGCAACACCCTGGAGCGTATGGAAGCCGAGGCGCCGCGCCCCGGCCGCGAGACGCCCGCCCCCGAGCCCACACCGCCCGTTGCCGAGGGCGAGTCCGCCAGGAGCGGCCTGACGTTGCCGAACGCGCCGATGGCCGCCGAGCCCAGAGCGTCCGAGAAGTCCGGCGAGAATGGGGACAAGGGCCCCGCCGTGGGCGTGATTGCCGATGCCATCCGGAACGTCCAGCGGTACGCGCAGGACGAGAGCTTTCGCAATCTGCAGGGCGGCCGCGATCAGGATTTCGCGCCGTCCATCCAGTTCGACACCAAAGGCGTCGAGTTCGGCCCCTGGCTGCGCCGCTTCGTCGCGCAGATCCGGCGGAACTGGTTCATCCCGTACGCCGCGATGGCGATGCACGGCCACGTCGTGGTGACCTTCAACGTGCACCGCGATGGCCGGATCACCGACGTGATGGTCGCGAAGCCTTCGAACGTCGACGCCTTCACGCGGTCCGCGCAGAACGCAATCCTGGCCTCGAACCCCACCGTCCCCCTTCCGCCCGAGTATCCGGACGACCGCGCGTTCTTCACCGTGACGTTCTACTTCAACGAGAGCCCGGATCGATGAACGCTCCCACGCGCACGCAGCAGATCGGCCTGCTGCTGATCCTGGCCGCGCTGATCGCGCTCGCGGCCGCCCGCCTCCTGCCGCCATGAGGGGCCACGGAACAACACGGGCCACGGAACAACACGGGCCACGGAACAACACGGATGAACACGGACAGCAGGGCGGCGGGGGGAAAACGGACCAGACGGAAGGCGTGTGCGTTGCGGCGGTCCCGGCGCCGGCAGCGGGATGCCAGTCACAGTAACACTTGAGTCGCGCACGCACCGACGGTCAGCACGATGCTCACGATGGGGCGAACTCATGAGGGCTGCCTTTCTTCACGGAATCATCGTGGCATCGCCGCATCGCGCTCATTATGGCTGCGGCGGGCTCGTGTATGTATCGACGAACCCCAGTGAAAACCGGGCTTAGCCTGTTAGTTGATCTGTGTTCCTCCGTGTTGTTCCGTGGCCAATGGATGTCCGTGTCCGTCCGTGGCCGATGAGGCCGGTCCTTGTCGCGATCGTGGGCCCGACCGCGACCGGAAAAAGCGCGCTGGGTATCGCGCTGGCGGCCCGGTTCGGCGGGGAAGTGGTCAGCTGCGACTCGACCGCCGTGTACCGCGGCTTCGACATCGGCACCGACAAGGTGCCCGCGAACGAACAGGGCGGGATTCCGCACCACATGGTCGACGTGGCGGACCCGACCGAGGAGTACTCCGCTGCCCGCTATGCCCGCGAAGCGGCTGCGGTCATCAGCGCAATCACGGCGCGCGGGCATCTGCCCATCCTGGTCGGTGGCACCGGGCTGTACTACCGTGCGCTCACGCGCGGCTTCTTCCCGGGGCCCGGCCGCGACGCGGCGCTGCGGGCCCGGCTCGACCGGATCGCGGAGCGTCGTGGCCCGGAACGGCTGCATCGGCTGCTCGGCCGGATCGATCCGGCGTCGGCCGATCGCATTCAGCCGCGGGACCAGAAGCGGCTGGTGCGCGCGCTCGAGGTCTACTTCCTGACCGGGCGGCCGCTGACCGAACACTTCGCCGAAACCGAGTCGCCGCTCGCCGGGTATGACGTGATGGCGTTCGGGCTGCGGATCCCGCCGGAGGAGATCGCCGACCGGGTCGCCCGCCGGGTGGACGCGCAGTTCGAGCGCGGCCTGCTCGACGAGGTCCGTTCGCTGCTGGACGCCGGAGTGCCCCCGAGCGCTCATCCGTTCACCGGGCTCGTGTATCGACAGGTGCTCGAGCACCTCGAAGGGGTGAGGGACGAAGCGGCCACCCGCGAGCTGATCGTCCGGGAGAATCGCCGGTACGCGCGGCGGCAGTTGATCTGGTTCCGGAAAGAGCCTAATCTACTTTGGATTTCGGCCGCCGGCGAGCGCGCGGACACGCAGGACGAGGTGGCGCGCGCGATCGCGCAGATGCTCGAGCAGCCGTCACGCTCGCTGCGCGCAGGGCCGGCGTCCTGACATCATCGCCATGCCTCAGACACGTGAGTCGAAACCGCAGGCTGCTGCTCCGAACATCCAGGACGTCTTTCTGAACTATGCGCGGCGCGAGAAGGTGCCGGTGCACATCCGGCTCATGGACGGCACCGACTTCGAGGGGCGGGTAAAGAACTTCGATCGCTTCGCCGTGATTGTCGAGCATGCCGGCGCCGACCACATGGTGTTCAAGCACGCGATTGCCTCCATTCGCTCGCCCCGCACCATGGGTAATTACTATTCGAGCCACGAGGGATGAGCGGGCGCCCCGGGCGCGTCATCCTGATCGTGCTCGACAGTGTCGGCGTCGGTGAGCTGCCCGACGCCGCCGCCTATGGTGATGAGGGCAGCAACACGCTCGGCAACATCTCCCGCATCGTCCCGCTCCGGCTCCCCGCCCTCCGGTCCCTCGGCCTCGCTTCCATTGTCGATGTCGGGACGGCGGATCCCGTCGGCGCGCCGCGCGGCGCGTTCGGACGCATGGCTGAAGCCTCTCCCGGAAAGGATTCCGTGACGGGGCACTGGGAGCTGATGGGCCTGGTGCTCGACCGGCCCTTCCCCGTGTTTCCCGACGGGTTCCCTCCCGGGCTGATGAGCGAGTTCGAGGCTCGCATCGGCCGGTCCACGCTGGGCAACAGGGCCGCCTCGGGTACCGCCATCATCGAGGAGCTGGGCGCCGAGCACGTGCGCACCGGGTGGCCCATCGTGTACACGTCCGCCGACAGCGTCTTCCAGATTGCCGCGCACGAGGACGTCGTAACCGTGCCGGAGCTCTACCGCATGTGCGAGGTGGCCTTCGAGCTCGCCGCGGTCGGGCTCGGTGTGGGGCGTGTGATCGCCCGACCGTTCGTGGGAACGCCCGGGCAGTTCATCCGGACCGCGAACCGCCGCGATTTCGCGCTCACGCCGTTCGCGCCTACGCTGCTCGATGTTCTGAAGGCCGCTGGACACGCGGTCGTCGCGATCGGCAAGATCGAGGACCTCTTTGCCGGCCGCGGCATGACTCGTGCGGTGCACACAGGAAGCGATGACGAAGGTGTGGACGAGATCGAGAAGGCGATGGCCTCGACGCCTTCGGGGCTGATATTCGCGAATCTGGTCGACTCCGACACGATCTACGGCCACCGCAACGATCCCGAGGGCTACGCGGCGAACCTCGAACGGTTCGACCACTGGCTGGATCGGCTGCTGCCGCGGCTGAATGCCGGCGACCTGTTGATCGTCACGGCCGACCACGGCAACGACCCGACGACGCCGAGCACCGATCACTCGCGCGAGCACGTGCCGGTGTTCTGCGTGGGCCCGG
>DASPFV010000311.1:0-6721 GCA_035620975.1 Vicinamibacterales bacterium | reverse complement strand
GCCCAGACAGCCACGGGCCAGATCACCGGGACCGTCCGCGACGTGACCGGCGCCGTGATGCCGGGCGTCAAGGTCGTCGTGACGAACCAGCAGACGGGCCTGACGCGCGAGACGAAGTCCAACAACAGCGGCGACTACGTGATTCCGCTCCTGCCCGTCGGCCGCTATCTCGTCAGCGGCGAGCAGGCGGGCTTCAAGATGGCGCTGCACTCCGACGTGCTGCTGACCGTGGATCAGATCCAGCGCGTCGACATGCTGCTCGAGCCGGGCAATCTGACGGAGACGGTCGAGGTGCAGTCCCAGGCGCTCACGCTCGACACGGCCAGCGCCTCGGTCGGCCACACGATCACCGAGCGACAGGTCACCGAGCTGCCGCTCAACGGCCGGAACTTCCTCCAGCTCCTGTTTCTCGGCGCCGGGGCGGTGGAGACCGGCGGCGAGCAGGGGGCCATGCGGCAGGGCGTGGGCAACGCGATCAGCATCATGGGCGCCCGGCCGACGTCGAACAACTTCATGATCGACGGCACCGCCAACATCGACACGTCACTCGGGACGCCGGCGGCGGTCCTCTCGGTGGACGCCATCCAGGAGTTCAAGGAGCAGACCACGACCTACTCGGCTGAGTACGGGTTCAGCTCGAACCAGATCAACCTGGTCAGCAAGACCGGCACCAACGAGTTCCACGGCACGGGCTTTTCGTTCTTCCGGAACGACGCGTGGGACGCGCGGAACTTCTTCGACGACAAGACCCGGCCGGCGCCGCTGCTCGATCAGAAGCAGTTCGGGTTCGTGGCGGGCGGGCCGGTGCTGCTGCCGGGGTACGACGGCCGCAACCGGACGTTCTTCCTGGTCAACTACGAGGGGACGCGGATCGACCGGGGCGCCACGAACTTCTACACCGTCCCGACGCCGGAGGAGCTGTCGGGGCGCTTCACCACGACGATCATCGATCCCGTGACGGGCGCGCCGTTCCCGAACAACACCATCCCGCCGGCGCGCTTCTCGCGGCTCGCGCAGCTGGCCCTCCGGAACAACTGGTTCCCGGCCCCCAACACGACGGCCGCGCAGGGCAACTACCAGGCCGTGCGGACGTTTCCGCAGAACCAGGATCAGTTCACGATCCGGGGCGACCAGGACCTCGCCCGGTACGGCCGCGTGTTCTTCCGGTACACCGACACCAGTTACGAGAATACGAGTGCGGGGAACATGATCGACGCCGGCAACCGGGTGTTCCTGCAGGACACGAAGAACTGGCAGGTCTCCCACAGCTGGCCCATCCTGAACACGCTCGTGAACCAGTTCCGGATCGGGCGCGTCGATGCCCGCGCCGATCAGCACGGGATCGCGTGCCCGCAGGGGGATGTGGACTTCCTGGGTGTGACCGGCACGTTCACCGACATTCCCGACGAGCAGCGCGAGTGCCCGAGCATCGGGATGACGGGCTACTCGGGGACCGGGGGCGCCGTCAACGCCTACACGGCGAGCAACCAGCCGATGTGGGACGTCAGCAACACGGCCACGTGGGTCCGGGGCAATCACACGCTGATCGTCGGCGCGAACTACCGCCGCTGGTGGCTGCAGCGCGACCTGGCCACCGGGTTCCTCGGCAATTACGCGTTCAACGTGGGGTTCACCGGGCACCGCGTCGCGGACATGCTGCTGGGGTACTACTCGCAGGTCGGCATCTTCCAGCCGGCGGCGTTCAGCGTGCCGGGCGCGGCCGGCAACCCGCGCGAGTTCAACTTCACCTACTTCGCGCCGTACTTCCAGGACGACTGGCGCGTCAACTCGCGCCTGACGCTCAATCTCGGGCTGCGCTGGGATTACCGGAACGTGCCCTACGAGACGCGCAACCGCATGGCCTGGCGCAACCTCGACTACGCGCCCGGCGGCCTGCTCGTGGCCGACGAATCGCTCGTCGACGGCGGGATCGTGGATGGCGCCTACTACCAGTACGCGGGCCGGCGCAGCCCCGAGAACCCGGACCGGTTCAAGGTGTTTGCCCCCCGACTGGGGTTCGCCTGGCGGCCACTCGACGACCAGACCGTCATCCGCGGCGGCTACGGCGTGTTCTTCGACTCGGCCGAAGGGCGCGAGATCGACGGCGCCGCCGACGTCTACCCCTACGTCAGCCGCGGCAACTACACCCAGTCGGTCGGGCAGCCCACGCCGCTGCAGACGTCCGATGCGCTGTTCCCGAGCTTCGCGGCGCCGGGCGTGGCCACGCCGGCCGCCAATACGTTCCTGGCGGTCAGCCAGTCCCCGGAGCCGAGGAATCCCTACATGCAGCAGTGGTCCCTCGGCGTGCAGCGCGAGGTGTTCACCCGGACCACGCTGGAGCTCAACTACATCGGCACGCACGGGTCCAACCTGCTGATGCGGCGCAACATCGCGCAGGCGCTGCCCTACGATCCGGCCAATCCCCTGTCGGTCAGCGCGCGCAAGCCCTATCCGAACTTCGTGACCTACATCGACAGCGACTGGGGCGGGCGCTCGAACTACAACGCCTTCAACACCAAACTCGAGCATCGCGGCCGCGGCTCGATCATGACCGTCGCCTACACGTGGGCGCGGAGCACGGACTCCAAGTCGGCCGCCGCCGGCATCGGCGCCAGCGGCTTCAACGGCTGGCAGGGCTTCCTCAACAACCACGACCCCGAGCGCGACTACGGGCTGTCGGACTTCGACGTCGATCACCGGCTGGTCGGCAGCTTCGTCTACAACCTGCCGTTCGGCAGCGGCGAGAAGTTTGCCAGCGACGCGACCGGGCTGAAGAACGCCCTCGTCGGGGGCTGGCAGGTGAACGGCATCTACACCCTGCAGCGCGGGTTCCCGATCACGATCCAGGCCTCGGACGCCGGCGGGCTCAACGACACGTCCGGGACGAACCGGGCCGACATCGTCGGCGATCCGGACGTGGGCGAGCGGACCGTGCGACAGTGGTTCAACACGGCCGCGTTCGCGCAGCCGGGGCCCGGCATGTTCGGCACCGTTGGCCGCAACACACTGCGCGGCCCGGGCGTCAACAACCTCGATTTCGCCCTCTTCAAGAACTTCACCGTCACGCGCGGCGTGCGGCTGCAGTTCCGGCTCGAGTCGTTCAACGCGCTGAACCACACGCAGTTCCAGGGCGTGTCGACGAACCTCACTTCGGCCACCTTCGGCGTGGTCACCTCGGCCCGCGCGGCCCGGATCAACCAGCTGGGCTTCAAGGTGATTTTCTGAAGCGTGCCGCGGCTCGCCGCTCGCGGGCCGCGGCTCGCCCCGTGCTCGAGGTGACCCGGAGCGCGCGAGGGGCTCGCTGACGGCTGGCGGCTGTCCCGCGCCATAATGCTGACGGCCGGACGGCAGCGGCCAGAACCTGATCCGGATGCGCGTCCTCTTCTCTGGTCTGCGGCGGACGGTCGGGGCCGCCGCGCTCGGCGCTTCGCTGTGCGCGGCGGTCGTACCCCTTGCGGCGCAGCCGCCGGACCCCGCCGTGCTGCAGCAGCATGCCAAGGAGGGGGAACGCGCGCTGGCCGAGGGGCGCTACGCCGACGCGCAGAAGGCCTACGAGACGCTGCGTCAGCTGAGCCCCGGCACGGCGGAGGTCCACGCCCGGCTCGGACTCATCTACTTCCAGCAGGGAAAGTTCGCCGAGGCGATCCCCCGCCTCCGGGAAGCCATCAAGCTGAAGCCCGGACTGCCCAACATCGACGCGCTCCTGGCCATGTCGCTCTCGGAGCTCGGCCAGCATGACGAGGCGCTGCCCGCCTTGACGAAGGCGTTTTCGCAGTCCTCGGATCCGGTGCTCAGGCGCATGGCGGGCCTTCACCTGCTGCGCGCGTACACGGGCCTGGAGCGGGACCTCGACGCCGTCGAGGTGGCCCTGCAGCTCTCGAAGCTCCATCCTGACGATCCCGAGGTCCTCTATCACACGGGGCGGCTCTTCGCCAATTTCGCCTACCTGCAGACGATGAGGCTGGCCGCCGTCGCACCCGGCTCGGTGTGGCTGCACCAGGCGGCCGGTGAGGCCAACGAGAGCCAGGGGCTCTACGCGGCCGCGGTCCAGGAGTACCAGCAGGTGATCGCGCTCGCGCCCCGCCGCCCCGGCATCCACTTCCGGCTCGGCCGCGCGCTGCTCGGACGATCCGAAGGCGGCACGCGATCCGCGGATGTCGGAGAGGCGCGCCAGGCATTCGAGGAGGAGCTGCGGATCGACCCCACCAACGCCAACGCGGCGTACGAGCTCGCCGAGATGGCGCGGAAGGCCGGCGACCTGTCGCGCGCCCGCGAGTTCTTCGAGCTGGCCGTCAAGCATTATCCGGAGTTCGAGGATGCGCTCGTCGGGCTCGGACGCACCCTGATCGCGCTGGGTGAGCCGGCTCAGGCGCTGCCTCGCCTGGAGGCGGCCGTCAAACACGACCCCGAGAACGAGATCGCCTATTACCAGCTCGCGAGCGCATACCGGGCGCTGGCCAGGCCCGAGGACCAGAAGCGCGCGCTGGCCGAGTTCACCCGCCTGCGCAAGCTCTCGGCCAGCCGCAATCCCGCCGTTCCCCAGGTCATGCGGGAGGTCACCCCACAGGAGATCGACGACAAACCACCCCGGTGAGGCCGCCCGGCCTTACACCGCCGCAGCCGCCGATGCACGCGCCGCAAACGGACTCTCGTCGGCGCTCGGCCCGTAGATGGACGGCACCGGCACGTCGAGCTCCCGCAGGTACACCGACAGCTGGCCGCGATGGTGGTACCAATGGTTCAGCATGATCGTGCGAAGCACGGCCCCGACCGGCATCGCCATCAGCTCCTTGTCTCGGTCCACGACCCGCCAGATATTGGCCAGGCCGGCATCGCCGATCGCGCGGAGGTTCGCCTTCGCCTTCGCGATGCTCTCCTCGAGCGCGGGAATCAGCTCCGCCGCGTTCGTCGCGGCCGGCTGAGTGAATTCGGGCATGGGGAAGGGGGACTGCCGGACGATGTCGGACACGCCCCCGGGCGTGGTCGCGATGTGCAGCGCCAGCTGGCCCAGCGACATCGACTTCGCGTGCGGCTTCCACGACAGGCGATCCCCCGGCACGCGCTCCAGAACGCGACGCGTGGTCTGCGCTTCCTGCTCCAGTTCCTGGATCAAGGCTTCAATCATCGACATGGCTGCATCTCCTCAATGGCCCTTCGTTGGGATCTCGGCCCGGCGGCGCACCCGCTCGAGCAGTGGCCTCCAGCCGCGGGCGATGTTCTGGCGGTACTCGTCGGGCACGAACCCGAGGGCGGAATGCCGGAATGTGATCAGCGTCCCGCCGTCCACCTCTTTCAGCCGGTACTGCACGTTCGAAACGACCGGGAACGACATGAACAGCGGTCCCGTGATCTCGAGCAGCGTGGGGCGCTTGATCGCCTGAACGTGGCCCCAGAAATGGCCGTCGCCGTCGCCGAGATCGCGGAACCATCGTCCACCCGGACGGGCCTCGATGGTCATCGGCAGCGGCGCGCCCTCCGGCGTCTCGTTCGCGGGTCCCATCTGCTCCAGCAGCGCGTCGAAGGTGGCGGCGAGCGAGGCGCGCACGAGCACCTCCTCGCTGATGTTCAGGGTCAGGTTCTCAACGGTTGGTGCGGTCTGAATCACGGGTATCTCCTCCTTGACTGCTCGCCTCCGCCCGCTCCTTCACCCGCGCCAGCTGATGCCGCCAGAAGCGCTCGAAGGTCTGCATCCATTCGTGAAGCGGGCGGATGGCCTCGATATTCGTCCGGTAGAACATCTGCCGTCCCTCGCGTCGGACGTGGACGAGCCCGACGTGCCGCAGCACGTGCAGGTGCTTGGAGACGGAGGGCTGGGCGAGCCGGAGGGCGGCAGCGATGTCGCCCACCGGTCGGGCCTCCGGGGCGAGGAACGCGAGGATGTCGCGGCGGCGGGCGTCGCCGATCGCGTTGAAGACGTCCGAGCTCGCGCGGGCGCGGGGCACTCCGGAATCATATTCCCAATAGGGAATATGTCAAGCCCGGCGGTTGGCACGGACGGCCTGGCCTCTGGCGCGTATACTCAGCTCGCCATCGCCGCCTGGAATGGAACACAGGTGAGATCAACGACCGGACTGGCTGCGCTCGCGTGTCTCGCCGCCGTGATTGCGATCGCCGCCGGGCGACCGCAGGCGTCGTCTGCACCGCAACAGGACCACGCTCCCCAACCGCCAGGCGGGCTCTCGTCCACGGCTCCGGCACAGGAGCAGGAGACGCGGCCCCGGTTTCGAGCTGACATCGAGCTGGTTCAGCTCGACGTCTCCGTCCTTGCTCGCGACCGGAAACCCGTGGGCGGTCTCACCGCTGCGGACTTCACTGTTCTCGAGAACGGCCGGGTGAGACCGATTCGCGCGTTTGCACCGGTGCAGCTTTCACGGCCCGCCAGTCCTGCCCCGGGCGGGTGGGCGACCACGGTCACGCCGGATGTGGCAACGAACCAGATCGGCGCCGAGGACGGCCGCCTGGTCATCATCCTGATGGATCGGTCGATTCCCGTGGGGCCGCCGACCACGGTGGCGCGCCGCGTTGCGACCGCCGCGATCGAAGCGCTCGGGCCGCAGGACCTCGCCGCGGTGGTGTCGACGAGCGGAGGCATCCCGCAGAATCTGACCGCCGACCGCACCCGCCTGATTGACGCCATCGACCAGCGCGACTGGAGCACGCGGATCAGCAAGGAGCAGGAGGAGATCGTCGGTAAGGAGGACCCGCTCAGCGACGGTCGCTG
>DASPFV010000310.1:0-12471 GCA_035620975.1 Vicinamibacterales bacterium | reverse complement strand
TGGGAGGACGCCAAGACCTATCTGGCCCAGTACGAGCACCCGCTCTGGACGGATCTCACGTCGCGGGCGCAGGGCGCCGGCCACGGCGGGATGGACTACATCGAGGACTACCGCCTGATCACGTGCCTGCGCGAGGGACTGCCCACCGACATGAACGTCTACGACGCCGCCGCGCTCAGCGCGGTCGTGCACCTGAGCGAGCAGTCGAACGCCCGCCGCAGCGCCGCGGTCGACTTCCCCGACTTCACCCGCGGACGCTGGAAGGCCTTCCCGCCGCTCGGCATCGTGCGCGCCTGAACCGCGGACGCGCGCGGAACCTGTTCAGTTCAACGGGTCGCGGCCCTGTTCACCCCGCAGCCCGACGCGCAGGCGGGACCTGAATTAGGTCATCATGTCCCATGCTCATGACCACCACGTCCGTGCTCGAAGGGCACACCGTTACCCGCTACCTCGGCGTCGTCACGGCGGAAGCCATCATCGGGGCCAACATCTTCCGCGACATGTTCGCGGCAGTGCGCGATATCGTCGGCGGTCGGTCCGCGACCTACGAGCGGGCGCTCGACGAGGCCCGGAAGGTCGCGATGGCCGAACTCCAGCAGCGCGCGCAGGATCTGGGCGCCAACGCGGTCCTGGCCATCGACGTCGACTACGAGGTGCTCGGCCAGGCCAATGGCATGCTGATGGTCGCCGTCAGCGGTACCGCCGCTGTCGTTTCAGGTTGACGCCGAGCCGGCCTGCGCTGATCTCGCAGCGGCCTCGGGCAGGTCCGCGACCCGTCTCTCTTCGAGCCCAATCCGCGTTCCTCCGCGACGCTGACGCGGGCTGTCGGCCGAAATGTCGGCCCCCTGGCGGAGACCGACTGGACGGGATACAAACAGCGGTATGGCCGCCTCCCGCCTGACCGTCCGCCGGCAATCCCCGGGCGATATCCGGCAGCGGCAGCTCATCGTGTCACTCGATGGCGAGCGCTGGGCGACGCTGCTGTTCGGACAGTCGGCGACGCGGGAGCTGGTTCCGGGCGTGCACCGGCTTCGCGTTCACAACACGCTCGTCTGGAAGACAGTGGAGTTCACCGTCGCCCCCGGGGAGCACGTCCGGTTCGCCCTCACCAATCGCGCCAGCTTCGGCACCTACGCGCTGGTCAGCCTGCTCGGCGTCGGTCCGCTGTACGTCAGCATCGAACGCGACGACTCCGAACCAGGAACCAGGAACCAGGAACCAGGAACCGGGAACCAGGAACCGGAACCAGGAACCCTGAACCCTGAACCCTGAACCCTTTAGCGCCCTTTCACCATGGGCACGAACCTGACCGGCAGGGTATCGATGGTTTCGACTCCGGTCGGCGTCTTGCGCAGAATGCGAAGCTCCTGGTCGTACCGCCCGACGGGCACGGCCATGAGCCCTCCCTCACGCAGCTGATCGACCAGCGCCTGGGGCACCTGTTCAGGGGCCGCGGTCACCATCACGCGATCGTACGGCGCGTGTTCCGGCCAGCCCTGATAGCCGTCGCCGGTGCGCACGTGGACGTTGCTGTAGCCCAGCCCTGCCAGCGTCGTCCGGGCCGTCTCGGCGAGCGGGGCCAGGATCTCGATGGTGTAGACCTCGCGGGCGAGCTCGGCGAGCACGGCCGCCTGGTATCCCGACCCGGTGCCGATCTCGAGCACGCGGTGCCCGGGTTCGAGCTTCAGGGCCTGGGTCATGAAGGCTACGATGTAGGGCTGGGAGATGGTCTGATCGTGTCCGATCGGAAGGGGGTAGTCGCCGTAGGCCATGCTTCGCGACGACTCGGGGACGAAGAGATGGCGGGGCACGCGCGACATCGCCTCGAGCACGCGCGAATCCGTGATGTCGCGGGCTTTGAGCTGCCCCGCCACCATCCGCGCGCGCTCGGCCTCCCAGTCGGTCACCTGGCCGGGGGTGGCCCGGTCCGCCGCCGCGCAGGCCACCGCCGTGAACGCTGCGGCCCACATCTGCAGCAGCCGCATCACCATTCCCTTACTATACGTCCCATGTTCGCACGACGTGTGCATTGCGCGAGACGCTGGTTCAGCTTGGCAAGGGGGCGGTTCACGGTGCAGAACCATGCATCGGTACCCGAGCGGCCGCGTTTCGTCGCGGGTTGGAGAAATATCAGCGCCTTTGGCATAGAGTGGCCGGCATGAGATGCGTGCCCGGGCCTCTGTGTGCGGTCCTCGTCGCTGCGTCGTTTCTGGCTGCCCGGCCTCCAGTGCCGCGGGTTCTGATGATCGGCAACAGCCTGACCGGCGCGAACGACCTGCCCGGGATGGTGGAGCGGCTCGCGTCGCTGAACGGTACACCAGTCCGCACCCGTGCGGTCGCCGCTCCCGGCTTCTCGCTGGAGGACCACTGGGGCAGCGGTCAGGCGAGACCGCTGATCCGTTCCGGCGGCTGGTCCGCCGTGGTGCTCCAGCAGGGGCCGTCGGCGCTGCCCGAGTCCCGTGTGGTGCTGCGCCGCTACACGCAGCTCTTTGCGGAAGAGATTCGCGCGAGCGGTTCGAAGCCCGCGCTGTACATGGTCTGGCCTTCCAAGACGCGGACGGCCGACTTCGCGAGCGTGAGCGAGTCCTATCGTCTGGCTGCCGCCGACGTCGAGGGGCTCCTCCTGCCGGCCGGCGATGCCTGGCGGGAAGCGTGGACGCGCGACCCCGCACTGCCGCTCTACTCGAAGGACGAGTTCCACCCGAGTCCGCTCGGCTCGTATCTCGCTGCGCTCGTCATCGTGGAGACGCTGACGTCCCGCGCCCCGACGCGCCACCTGCCCGTCGCTCAGGCCCTCGACGCGAAACGCCTGCGCATCCTCCAGGACTCGGCCCACGCCGCGCTGGAACGCCAGTGAACCTTGAACCAGGAACCTGGAACCCGGAACCTGGAACCGGAACCTTGAACCTGGAACCCTGAACCTTGAACCTGGAAATGTCAAAAGTCATCGTTCTGTCCTGTCTGCTCCTGACCCCCATCCACGCCTCCGACGACTGGCCGCAGTGGCGAGGCCCCTCACGCACGGGCGTCGTCGATCGGAGCGGCGCGCCGGACGTCTGGCCTGCGAGCCTGACCAGGGGCTGGACCGCCGACGTGGGCGAAGGGTACTCGTCCCCGGTCGTGGGCGGCGGCCGTGTGTTCGTGCACGCACGCCGCGATCCGGACGAGCTCGTGTCCGCCCTCGATCTGGCGACCGGGCGGACGATCTGGGAGCGCCGGTACGCGGCGCCGTTTGCGAAGAATCCCTACGCCAGGCAGATGGCGAAAGGGCCGTACGCCACACCGCTCCTCGCCAACGGCCGGCTGTACACGCTGGGCACGTCCGCCATCCTGTCGGCGTGGAACGCGTCGGACGGCACGCTGCTCTGGCGCAAGGATTACTCCGCGGGCCTCGACACGTCGAAGCTCTTCTGCGGCACGGCCATGTCGCCGATTCTCACCGCGCGAGGCGTTGTCGTGTACGCGGGCGACGACCGCGGCGGGGTGATGGCCGCGCTCGATCCCGAGACCGGCAAGGAAGGCTGGCTCCGGAAGATATCAGGCCCCGGTTACGCGTCTCCCGTGGAGACGACGATCGACGGCACGGCGCAGATCGTCGCGATGACGACCCGCAGCGTTGCGGGTGTGTCGACGTCGAACGGCGAGGTGCTCTGGGAGTTTCCCTATCCGGACGAATGGAACGAGAACATCGTCACGCCGGTGGTCGTATCCGGCGGGGTCATCGTGTCGGGTGTGCGGCAGGGCACGCGCCGGCTGGAGGTGTCGAGGACCGCTGGCAAGTGGTCGGTTCGCGAAGCCTGGCATGCGCCGGAGGTCACGATGTATATGAGCTCGCCCGTGCTGGTCAACGGGGCTCTGTTCGGCCACTCTTCGAAGCGCCGGGGCCAGTTCGTCGCGATGGACGCCGCCACCGGCAGGATCCGATGGGCAACGGAGGGTCGCGATGGCACCAGCGCGTCGATCGTCGCCGCCGGCAGTCATCTGCTGTTCCTCACGGCGGAGTCGCAGCTGATCGTAGCCAGCGCCGACCCGGCCTCGTTCACGGAAGTCCGGCGCTACACTGTTGCGAACAGCCCGACCTACCCGCACCTGGCTGTCCTGCGGGATCGGCTGCTCGTGAGGGACGAGACGCATCTGACGGTGTGGAAGATCGCACCGTGAGGCTCATCGGGTCGGTATCGGCCCTGCCGGCGCGGCCGGTCGAGACGGACAGCCCGCCGCCGGCATCCAAGCCTGCATGAACCCATTGAAGGTCGTGATCCTGTTCGGATCCGTCCGCAGCGATCGGAAGGGCATCCGGGCGGCCCGCTTCGTCGAGCGGCGGCTGCGGGAGCGCGGCCACGACGTGACGCTCGTCGACCCCGTGGAGGTCCGGCTGCCGCTCCTGGATCGGATGTACAAGGAGTATCCGAAGGGTTCGGCGCCTGACGTGCTCGAGCGGCTGGCCACGCTCTACCGCGCGGCCGACGCATTCGTGGTCGTCACGGGCGAATACAACCACGGCCTGCCTCCGGCGCTCTCCAACCTGCTGGACCACTTTCTCGAGGAGTACTTCTTCCGGCCGTCCGCCATCGTCTCCTACTCGGCCGGCTCGTTCGGGGGTGTGCGCGCGGCCGTCCACCTGCGCGAGGTTGTCGCCGAGCTCGGGATGCCGAGCATCTCGAGCACGTTCCCGATCCCGAAGATTGCGTCGGCGCTGGCCGAGGACGGTGCACCTCAAGATGCCGGGCTGGACCGCCGGTTCGCTCGATTCGCGTCCGAGCTGGAGTGGTACGCGGAAGCCCTCCGTGAGCGCCGCAGGGCCGGCCTGCCGTACTGAGCGGGACAATCCGATCGGCGGCCGGTCACGTCCACTCGCGAGGTCGAGCTCTCGAGCATCGTCTGTCGGATTCCCGGCACCTTCCCCCCCGGCCCTCGAAAAATCGCTGTTTAACACGGGACTGGCACATCCGGTGCTAGACTGCCTAGGTAGCTCGATGTTGACCCTCCCTCGACGTCTGGCCCGTCCGCTCGGCGGGCTCGTTCTGCTCGCGATGCTCGTACCGGCCCAACCGGCGGAATGCGTTGCGAACGGTCCGGGCCCGCACGAGCGCATGCCGTGCTGCTCAAAGGGCCCGGGCGCGGGCACGGCGCTCGACGCCGGGTGCTGCAGAGTGCAGGAAGGCGTTCCCGAGCAGGATCAGTCCCCCACGAGCCTGCCGGCCGCCCGACGGACCGGCGGCGAAGCCATGACGCCGGTGGTGCCGGTGCCCGGCCCCTGGACGATCCCCCCAAATGCGACCGCCGCAGCCGCTGCGGCGGATTCGAACCGCCCGATCGACGCGCTCTACCTCCGCCTCTCGACCATTCGCTGCTAGTCCGCAGCGTCCGGACCGTACTCACGTTCTGAGCTGATGTCGGCGCCGTAGTGTGGTCCCGCGCCGCCGCGCGTCCGGCTCCGAACTGGAGATCCCCGTTGTGAGAGAGGAGGTCTCGTGCAAGCCCGTCGTTTCCCACGACGTTCGCCTCGTGTTCCCGTACTCCGCCTGCTGGCAGGCTGCGCCGTGCTGGCGCACGCCGCCGCCGCCTCGGCGCAGGCGCCGCCGCTCACCCGGCGTGCGGCCATCGAAGAAGCCATGGCCGCCAACCCGGAGCTGAGCGCCATCCGCGCCTCGCTGGAGGCCGAGCGGCTCCGTCCCGGCCAGCAGCACGTGCTCGCGCCGCCGATGCTCGACGCCCAGATCTGGCAGTGGCCGATCGACACGTGGAACCCGGCGCGGGTCACCTACATGATCACGGCCGAACAGGTGTTCCCGGGTCCGGGCAAGCGCGACAGCCGCCAGAAGCTGGCCGAGGCTGACGTCAGCGTGTCCGCCGCGCGGCTGGAGGCCCGGGCCCGCGAGATCGTCGCCGAGGTGCGCAGGACCTACACGGCACTCTTCCTTGCGCGCGAGTCGCTCGAATTGACCGTCCATCACATCGAGCTCATGCGGCAGATCGCCGACGCCTCCCAGATCCGCTACGCGGCCGGCCGTGCCGGCCAGCAGGACGTCCTCAAGTCGGTCGTCGAAATCTCACGGCTGCACGAGGAGCAGGTCGTCAACGAGGAACGGGTGCGCACGGCCGAGGCCCGTCTCAGCGCCCTGCTCGGCCGGGAGCCGTCCGCGCCCGTGGGGCAGATCGAGGCGCCAGGCGAGTCCGGCGTTCTCAGGCCCATCGCCGAACTGCTGCAGCTGGCGCTCGCGTCCCAGCCCGAGCTGGTCGTCGCGAGGGCGGAGATCGCCAGGGCCGAAGCAGCGGTCACCCTTGCGGATCGCGAGCGCCGACCCGACTTCGTGGTCAGGGGCGGGTACATGCTGATGGGCGACGCGACCGACGCCATTACCGGTGGGGTGGGCATCAGCTGGCCGAACGCGCCCTGGTCGCGCAAGAGCCTCGACCTGCGCCGTCAGGAAGCCAGGGTCGAGGTGACCGCGGCGCAGGCGCGGTACGACGCGCAGGTCAGCCGGGTCAGGCTGCTCATTCAGGAGGCCTACGTCCGCGCTGGTTCGGCGGCGCGGCGCGCGGCCATTCTCCGAACCAGCGTCGTCCCGCAGTCGAATCAGGCGATGGACATCTCCCGCGTCGGCTACCAGTCGGACCGGGCCGCCTTTTTCGACATGGTGGACAACCAGCGCGTGCTCTCCGAAGTGGATCTCGGCTACGTCCGCGCGCTGGCCGAGCTCGACGATGCGCGAACGGAGCTCGAACGACTGGTCGGAGCCGACGCCATGCTGGAGGCAGAGCGATGAGCACCTCAGGACGTCGAGTCCTCCTGGCTCTGCTCGTGCTCGCTGCGACCGGGACGGGCCTGTGGACGCTGGGCCGGAGCTGGCTGCGCGATCCCCGAACGGCGTCGCAGGTGCATCAGGACATCTGGACCTGCCCGATGCATCCCGAGATCCAGGAGCACGGACCTGGCAAATGTCCGACGTGCGGGATGGACCTCGTTCGCGCCTCGTCGCCGCAGAGGTCGTCGGCCGCCGACGATGTGCCGGCGGCGGCCGGGACGGCCCGAGCCCCGGTGCAGCTCGACACCCGCCGTCGTCAGCTGCTCGGCGTTCGAACCGCACGTGTGGAAAAAGCGGCGTTGACCCGCTCGATCCGTGTGGTCGGCATCGTCCGCTACGACGAGACCCGCCTCTCGGACGTGAACCTGAAGCTGGACGGATGGGCCCGGCGCCTGCACGTGGACGCGACCGGGCAGGCGGTAAAACGCGGTCAGCCACTCCTCGAGTTCTACAGCCCCGACCTCCTGGCGACCCAGAACGAGTACCTGCTCGCCCTGTCCACGCAGGAGGCCCTGGCTTCGTCGCAGGTCGCCGACGCCCACATGCAGGCCGAGCGGCTCGTCGCCTCGGCGCGGCAGCGGCTGCTCCTCTGGGATCTGCCGGCATCCGCCGTGACCGGGCTCGAGCAGTCGCGCAGGGCGGATGGCACGGTGACGTTCGTCTCGCCCGTGAACGGCTACGTCATCGAGAAACCAGTCATCGAGGGGATGCGTGTGGCAGCCGGCCAGACGCTCTACCGGATTGCCGATCTCTCGAGCGTCTGGGTCGAGGCCGACGTGTTCGAGGCCGACAGTCCATTCGTAAAAACCGGGGCGACGGCCGTGGTGACGCTCGATGCCTGGCCCGGGGAGAGCTGGCGCGGCAAGGCCGTCTTCATCTATCCGTTCGTCGAGGAGAAGACCAGGACGCTCAGGGTCCGGTTCGCGTTCCCCAATCCGGCGCTGCGGTTGAAGCCCGGGATGTATGCGAACGTCGAGCTGTCCTCGTCGGTCCAGCCGGGGCTCACCATTCCGGCCGACGCGCTGCTCGACACCGGAGTGGAGCGCCTGGTTTTCATCGCAGAGGGCGACGGCTACTTCACGCCGAGGAACGTCGAGATCGGCGCACGGGTGAACGGCCGCGTTCAGATCGTCGGCGGCCTGACGGAGGGGGAGGAAGTCGCCGCCGGCGCCTCGTTCTTCCTCGACTCCGAGAGCCAGCTGCGAGCGGCCGCCGGGCTGTGGGAACGGCCGCCCGACGATCGCCGCGAGCCGGCAGCTCCCGGTGCCACGATTACGTTCCACACCGTCCCGCACCCGCCGCGCAACGGCGAGAACGAGATCGAGGTGCGCGTGACCGACGCGTCCGGCCGCGGGGTCGAGGATGCGCAGCTCAGAGTCGTGTTCCACATGGCGGCGATGCCCTCGATGAACATGCCGGCCATGACGTCCGAGGCGACGCTCAGTGCCGTGGGCGGAGGCATCTACCGCGGCAAGGGCATCATCACGATGCTCGGCCGCTGGGACGTGACCGTCACGGCGACGCGCGCGGGCGCACGCGTGGGGACGCTGCAGACGACGGTGGTTGCGAGGTAGGAGGCGGCAGTGATCGAACGCATCATCGAGAGCTGCGCGCGCAACCGGTTCCTGGTCTCCGTCGGCGCCGTGGTGCTGACGACGTGGGGGATCTGGGCGATGCTCCGGAGCCCGCTCGACGCGGTGCCGGACATCTCGGACGTCCAGGTGATCATCTCGACGGAGTGGCCCGGCCGAAGCCCGGAGATCATCGAGGACCAGGTCACCTATCCCATCGTCAGCTCGCTCGTGTCGACGCCGCGGGTGAGGACGGTGCGGGGCTTCACCGATTTCGGGATTTCCTACGTTTACGTCATCTTCGAGGACGGCACCGACATCTACTGGGCGCGCGCGCGGGTCACCGAGTACCTGCAGGGCATCCGCGCGCAGCTGCCGGAGGGCGTCGGCCCGACGCTCGGACCGGACGCGACCGGCGTCGGCTGGGTGTTCGAATACGCGCTGGTGGACGAGACCGGGCGGCACGATCTGGCCGCGCTTCGCAGCCTGCAGGACTGGCACCTGCGGTACTGGCTCGCGAGCGTCCCGGGAGTCGCCGAGGTCGCGAGCATCGGCGGCTTCGTCAAGCAGTACCAGGTGCAGCTCGACCCGAACCGGCTGTTCGCCTACGGGCTCTCGTCGAAGGACGTCGTGGACGCGATCCGCGCGAGCAACCAGGAGGTCGAGGGCCGCCTCCTGGAGTTCGCCGGGCGCGAGTACATGGTCCGCGGACGGGGGTATCTCACGTCGATCGAGGACATCGAGCAGGTGGCCGTCGCGAGCGACCGCGGCACGCCGGTCCGGGTCCGCGACGTCGCATCCGTCCGCATCGGGCCCGAGATCCGCCGCGGCATCGCCGAGCTGGACGGCCGCGGCGAGGTCGTCGGCGGCATCGTCATCATGCGGTTCGGCGAGAATGCCCTCCGCGTGATCGACCGCGTCAAGGCCAGGCTGGAGGAGGTGAAGGGATCGCTGCCCGAGGGTGTGGAGATCGTCACGACCTACGATCGCTCGGACCTGATTCGGGACTCGATCGGCACGCTCAGAAAAGCCCTGACCGAAGAGATGCTGGTCGTCTCGTTCGTCACCGCGATCTTTCTGTTCCACTTCCGATCTGCGCTCATTCCGATCATCACGCTGCCGATTGCCGTCCTGGCGACCTTCATCCCCTTCTACTATCTCGGCGTGACGTCGAACATCATGTCGCTCGGCGGAATCGCGCTGGCGATCGGGGAGCTGGTGGACGCCTCGCTCGTGATGGTCGAGAACGCGCACCGCCGGCTGACCGAGCCGGCGCCCGACGGCACGCAGCCGCCCGCCGAGGGCGATCGGCGCGGACGGACGGAGGCCGTCGTGCGCGCTGCGCGCCAGGTCGGGCGGCCGCTCTTCTTCTCGATCCTCATCATTGTCGTCTCGTTCACGCCGGTGTTCCTGCTGGAGGCGCAGGAGGGGCGGATGTTCCTGCCGCTCGCGCTGACGAAGACGTTCGCCATGACGGCGGCGTCGCTGCTGTCGATCACGCTCGTCCCGGTGCTGATGATCGTGTTCCTGCGGAGCGGACGCCTGCGGTCGGAGGCGCGGAACCCCGCCGCGCAGGTGTCCGCGGTCGCGTACCGCGCGGTGCTGAGCGTCGCGCTGCGCTGGAAGTGGACGACGCTGGCGGTCAACCTCGCGATCATCCCGCTCACGGTTCCGCTCGTGCTGCAGATTGGCAGCGAGTTCATGCCGCCCCTTTACGAGGGGTCGCTGCTGTACATGCCAACGTCGCCGCCGGGGCTGTCGATCACCGAGGCCGGGCGCATGCTCCAGATCCAGGATCGCCTGATCAAGGAGGTGCCCGAGGTCGAGCGCGTGTTCGGCACGGCCGGCCGCGGCTCGACGGCCACCGACAACTCGCCCATGAGCATGGTCAACACGACGGTGCTGCTCAAGCCACGCGACCAGTGGCGGCCCGGCGTCACCATCGAATCGCTGCTGGCCACCCTGGACGAGCGCCTCCAGATCCCGGGCTTCCCGAATACGTGGACGCAGCCGATCCGCAATCGCCTCGACATGCTGTTCACCGGCATCAAGACGCCGGTCGGCATCAAGGTGCTGGGCCCCAGTCTCGAGGCGATCGAGCGCCTGGGCCGCGGGATCGAAACGGTCCTGGCAGGCGTGCCCGGGACGCGCAGCGTCTATGCCGAGCGCGTCGCGCAGGGCTACTACACCGACATCGTGCCCGACCGCGAGGCCCTCGGGCGTCACGGCCTGACGTCGCGCGACGTACAGGACGTCGTGCAGACGGCCATCGGCGGCGAGAACGTCACGCGCACCGTCGAAGGGCGCGAGCGCTATCCCGTCAACGTCCGCTACGCGCGCGACTTCCGCGAGGATCTCCCGGCGCTCGGCCGTGTGCTCGTCCGGACGCCGACGGGTGCGCAGGTGCCGCTCGCCCAGCTCGCCGAGATCCGGATTCGTTCGGGGCCCGCCATGATCCGTGACGAGGACGGCATGCTCGCGGGCTACGTCTACGTGGATACGAACACGTCGGACATCGGCGGCTACGTCGCCCGCGCGAAGGCCGCGCTCGCCTCCGCCGTGCCGCTGCCGGCGGGCTACCGGCTGGAGTGGACCGGCCAGTACGAGTTCCAGGTCCGGGCCCGCGAGCGCCTCCAGCTGCTGCTGCCGATCGTGCTCGCCGCCATCCTGCTGCTCCTCTACATGACCTTCCGCTCGGTCGCCGAGTCGGTGATCGTCCTGCTCTCGGTGGTGTACGCGATGACCGGCGGCGTCATCCTGCAGTGGCTGCTCGGCTACAACTTCTCGGTCGCCGTGTGGGTGGGCTACATCGCGCTCTACGGAATCGCCGTCCAGACCGGCGTCGTCATGGTCGTGTACCTCCACGAAGCCCTCGACGCCAGGCTCGCAAGACAGGGAGCGGTCACCCACGACGACGTGCGCGAGGCGACGATTGCCGGGTCGATCCTCCGGCTGCGTCCAAAGCTCATGACCGTGGCCACCACGGTGCTCGGGCTTCTTCCGATTCTCTGGAGCACCGGCGTGGGCTCGGACCTCATGAAGCCGATTGCCGCCCCCATCGTGGGCGGCATGCTCACGTCGACCCTCCACGTGCTGATCGTGACGCCAGTCATCTTCTACCTGATGAAGTCGCGCGCGCTGAGCCGAGGCACGCTCCGGATGTCGGCCGCCAACGCGGACTCAGAGTGAAACCGCCAACGGCGGGGCTTCGCCGAAGAGGCTGAATGGGGCGGTTGCTTGACAGCCGGCTGACTTCTGCTGTTCAATATCGCTGTTTTGATATCTCAAAATGACGCCTTTGTACTCGGCTCGAGCCCGGGCTGTGTCGGGGCGCTCCTGCTCGCCGCCGCCGTGCTGGTGCCGGCGCCGGCCGGCGCGCAGGAGCCGCCGCCGGCCGGGACGGAAACCGCGGAGTCCCGCGCGACCAACCTTTCCGGGTACATGGACTTCCACTACAACAAGCCCGAGTTCGAAGACGGTCGGCTCGACTTCCATCGCTTCGTCCTCCTGTTCACCCATACCTTCAGCGATCGCATCCGGTTCGTCAGCGAGCTCGAGCTGGAGCACGCGCTCGTCGAGGGGCTGGAGGAGGCCGGCGAGCTCGAGCTCGAGCAGGCCTATCTCGACTTCCTCCTGACCCGCGGGTTCAACGTCCGCGCGGGCATGCTGCTGATGCCCATCGGCATCATCAACGAGCGACACGAGCCGCCGGTCTTCTACGGGGTCGAGCGGCCGTTCGTCGATACGGTCATCGTGCCGACGACCTGGTTCGAGGTCGGTGCCGGGGTGCACGGCGAGGTCGGGCGCGGCTGGCGATACCGCGCGTTCGTGACGTCGCCGCTGAACGCCGCGGAGTTCAGCGCCGACGAGGGGATTCGGGGAGGGCGCCAGAAGGGGGCCGAAACGAACATCGGGCGGGCAGCCTTCACCGGGCGCATCGAGTACGTCGGCTTCCCCGGCCTGACGGCGGGGGTCGGGTTCTGGAGCGGGCGCTCGGGTTTCGAGTTCCGGCCGCGGTTCGACGTCCCCGTCCACCTCGTCGAAGCCGACGCGCGTTACTCGCGCGATCGTCTCGAGCTCCGCGCCCAGTT
>DASPFV010000309.1:0-19624 GCA_035620975.1 Vicinamibacterales bacterium | reverse complement strand
CCGCGAGGACCTCCACGAGGCCGAGCGTCAGCTGCAGCGGGTCGTCGACATCAACCCCAGAGCCGCGGCGGCGCAGATGCACCTGGCCCGCGTGCAGCTCGTGAAGGGCGACGCGGGTCGGGCGCTCAGCGCGGCCGAAGCTGCGGCGCGTGCGAACCCCGAGAGTCCCGTGCCTACCGTGCTGATGGCCCGGAGCCTCCGCGCTCGCGGAGATCTGGTCAGGGCCGAGCGCGAGCTCTCCGCGCGGCTGGCGCGCCAGCCGAACGCGCCGGGGCTGCATACCGAAATGGGGTGGGTCGCCCTGAGCCGGCGGGACGCGTCGGGCGCGCGCAAATCGTTCGAGCATGCGCTCCGGCTCGCGCCGGCGTCCCTGGAGGCGCGCACGGGCCTCGTGACGGTCGACCTCGCCGAGCGGAACGTCGACGCGGCGCGCGAGCGCATGGCCCGGTGGCGCAAGGCCGCGCCGGAAGATCCGGATCTGCGAATCCTGAGCGCGCGAGTCGAAATCGCGGGTGGTCGGCCAGACATCGCGGAAGCCGCGCTCCGCGACATCATCGGCGCCGATCCCCGCCGGCTCGACGCCTACGAGCTGCTCGGCCGGCTGTACGTTTCGCGCGGACAGATGGATCAGGCGCTCGCGGAATACCAGACCCTCGCCGAGCGATCTCCGGCCCGGACGGGCGCGCGCACGATGATCGGGATGATTCACGAGGCCAAGGGAGATCGCGCCTCCGCCCGCGCGGAATACGAACGCCTCCTGGCCATCGACGCCCGGTCGGGCGTCGCGGCGAACAACCTCGCGTGGATCTACAGCGAAGACGGCCGGCTCGACGAAGCCGTGCGCCTGGCGAACATCGCCGTCGAGGTCCTGCAGGATCGCCCCGAGGCGCACGACACGCTCGGATGGGCCTATTATCGGAAGGGTCTCACCGCGCAGGCTCTCGGCGCTTTCGAGCGGGCGCTGGCGCGCGCGCCGAACAATCCCACCTATCACTACCACGCCGCGCTCGCCCACTTGAAGGCTGGCGACGTCGAGCGCGGCCGCGCGGCGCTCGATCGCGCGCTGGAGCTGCGGCCGGACTACGCCGCCGCCGAAGAAGCCCGCCGCACGCTGCCCGCCGGTCCGCCAGCCAAGGGCTGAGTCAGTCTCCGCGGAACTGCAGGGCTTCAGCCAGGTGGTCGGCGCCGACGGTCTCCGCACCAGCGAGATCCGCCACCGTCCGGGCGACACGCAGCACACGGTCGTAGCCGCGGGCGCTCAGCGCGAGCCGCGCGAGAGCCCTGCTCGCCAGCGAGCGGGCCCGGCCGTCCAGCGCTGCGCGCGCGCGGAGCGTGCGCCCCTGCAGCCGGCCATTGAGGACGCCGTCGCGGGCGAGCTGTCTTTCCCGCGCCCCCAGGACGCGCGTCCGGATCTCGGCTGACGCCTCACCCGACGCCGACTCCTGCAGCTCACGGGCAGTCAGCGCCGCCACGTGAACAGTCAGATCCAGGCGATCGCGCAGCGGACCGGACAGGCGCGACGCGTACCTCGCCACCTGCTGCGGCGAGCAGCGGCAAGGCCGGACGGGATCCCCCAGATAGCCGCACGGGCAGGGATTCATCGCGCCCACGAGCATGAACCGCGCCGGGAACACGACCGTGCGTGACGCCCGGGCGATGCGCACGCACCCCTCCTCGAGCGGCTGCCGGAGCACTTCGAGCACGTGGCGGCTGAACTCCGGCATCTCGTCGAGAAAGAGCACGCCGTGGTGGGCGAGACTGATCTCTCCTGGCCGCGGGTACTGCCCGCCGCCCACCAGCGCGACGTCCGAAATCGTGTGGTGCGGCGCGCGGAACGGACGCGCCACGAGCAGGCGCGTGCCCGACGGCAGAAGCCCGGCGACCGAGTGAATCGACGTGGCCTCCAGGGCCTCGTCGAAAGTCAGGGCCGGCAGGATCGAGCCCACACGCCTGGCCATCATCGTCTTGCCTGCTCCCGGTGGCCCGGTCATCAGGGTGTTGTGCCCGCCGGCCGCCGCTATCTCCAGGGCCCGGCGGGCGAGCAGCTGACCCTGCACGTCGGCGAAATCGCCGTCGAACGTTGACGCCGGCAGCGGGGCGGCCGCCACCGCGCCGTCGTCGAGGGCTGCACGGAAGCGCGCGGGATCGTTGAGGGCGCCGACGGCTTCGGCCAGGGAGCGGACGGGATACAGCTCCAGCCCCTCGACCACGGCGGCTTCCGGCGTGTTGGGGCGCGGCAGCAGCAGGCCGCGGAACCGGTGCCGCCGCGCGGCGGCCGCCACCGGCAGCACACCGCGTGCGGCATGAATGCCGCCGTCCAGCGACACTTCTCCCAGGACCAGCACGTCGTGAATGTCGCGCCGTGTCACGACGCCCGAGGCGGCCAGCACGCCGATCGCGATCGGGAGGTCGAACGCCGAGCCTGCCTTCCGGATGTCGGCAGGGGCGAGGTTCACCGTCACCCGATGCTGCGGGAACTCGAATCCCGAGTTGCGAATCGCACTGCGGATCCGATCCCGGCTCTCGCGGACGCTTGCGTCGGGCAGGCCGACCATCGTGAAGCCTGGCAGCCCGAACGAGACGTCCACCTCGACCTGCACGGCGCTGGCTTCGATGCCGTAGACCGCCGCCGAGCGGACGCATGCGAGCATGCTTGAGGCACTGCAATCGAGCGCTCAGCCGGATTGTCTCGGGATTCCTGATGGAGGCGGCCGGCCGCGCGCAGAACGTGCGCGCGGCCCTGGCCGATCCGGGTAGCAGAAACTGCGCGGGCCTACCGCGTGGCGCGGATCGTCAACCGATCGCCGGGCGAAATGCGATTCGAGCTGAGGCGGTTCCAGCTCTTGATCTTCTCGACCGTCGTGTCGAAAAGCTGCGCGATCGCGAAGAGCGTGTCGCCCCGCTTGACCCGGTATGTCACGGTCCGGGTTTCCGGAGCCGCATTGCGGGCTACCCGCTGGACCGGATCCGGCGCGCCGACGATCTCGGCCGTCCCGCCGACGCTGCGGGACGCCACGGCTGTCGGCGCCGGCGGCTTGCTGGACCTCGCGAGCAGTGTGGCAGGCGCTCTGGGAATGATGAGCGCCTGGCCGGTCCGGACGCGGGACCGAATCGTCAGGCTGTTGGCTTCCGCGAGATCCACGCGGCTCACGCCCAGCTTGCGGGCGATGGACGCGAGCGATTCGCCGCGGCGGACGGTGTACCACTTCAGGGACACCAGCTCGTCGGGCGAGGCCTCCGCCATGCGCTGCGTGAACGCATCGGCCGTCCCGACCGGCAGCTTCAGCTCGTACGACGGATCCTTGACTGGCGTCGTCCACCGGCGCAGCTCGGGATTGAGGGCCTGTATCTCGTCGATCGATCGGCCAGTCCACTCGGCGACACGCCGCAGATCCACCGCCCGCGCGACCGTGACCCGGTCGTACGCGATGGGCTCCTCTGACGTGATCTCGAACCCGTACTGGCCGGGGTTCCGGGCCACGATGATCGCGGCGAGGATCAGGGGAACGTACTCGCGGGTTTCGCGTGGAAGGAACCGGCTCGAGGCCGACAGCGCCCAGAAGTCTTCACGCCCGGACCGCTTGATGGCGCGCTGGATCCGGCCCAGGCCGCCGTTGTACGCCGCCAGGACCAGGTGCCAGTCGCCATCGAAGAGCTTGTGCAGCGTCTTGAGGTACTTCGCAGCGGCCACCGTGGCCTTTTCCGGGTCGGACCGTTCGTCGATGTACCAGTTCGTCTTGAGACCCTGTTCGACGGCCGTGGCCCGCATGAACTGCCAGGGGCCCTTGGCCTTCGCCTTCGAGAGCGCGTTCGTCTTGAATCCGCTCTCGATGATCGGGATGTACGCGAGATCCAGCGGCAGCCCCTCCGCGCGGAAGACGCTCTGAATCATCGGCAGGTATCTGGTGCCGCGTGTGAGGCTCTCGTGAATGTAGTCGCGCAGCCGGCCCTGGAACAGCTCGACGTACGACAGGACCCGCGAGTTCTGGGGGATTGGGACGTCGTGCTCGGTGGCTGCCAGATCGGCCCTGACGGCCTCCGTCGTCGAGGCGTCTGCGTCCGGTTTCGGGAACGTGGCGATCATCAGCAGCTCATCGATGGACGCGGGTTCGTACTTCTTCTCGGCGAACCCGTCGCCCTGCGCCAACGCCGTGACCTCGTAAGCGTTGATGCGATCCACGAGCCTGTCGAAATGCTCGCGGAGCCGTGGCTCCGTGCGGGCCCCGTAGGGGGATTCGAGCAGCACGTCGACCGCGCGATCGAACTCCGTCCGGGCGCGCTCCAGGTGGCCCATGTGGAGCTCGCGCTCACCGGCGAGGAAATGATTCTGGGACCGCTCGATGAGGACGGTGATCGGATCGCTTGGCGGAGCCGGAGGATCCGGGGGTGTCTGAGTGGCCGTATCGACCGCGGGCGGAGTGACCTGGGGTTTTGGATTTCCGCCGCACGCGACCGCGAACAGAAGTCCAGACGCTGCCAGTCGCGGCAGCCATGCACGAGACGTCATGCTGGGCGCTCCCTCGAGGACGCCGATCCAGATCGCCGGATCGACCCCCGTTGAGGTCGCCCCCCACCAGCCTCAGCCTGCCGCGGCTCGAGCGGCATCTGCGACGCGGCCGCAGGCTCGTGCCTCGCGGCCGGGGGGCTCCCGTCTCCACCTCCGTGGATCTGACGACCCACGGGCCTTGCCTCTTCCGCCGCTGCTCCCGCGTTCCGGGGAGCAGGTTCCTCCGCCGGGCCCGGGGGCTGGCGGAAGGCTCGGGTGGAACCCTGAGTACAGCTGGGGTTCCCAGTGTAACACCCCAGCTCACCGTGGTCAATTAACCCCAGCAGCCTCAACAGTAAGCGCTATCCGGCCCCGCTCTGCCGCCACCCCGCCTCCACGAAGGCCTTGTGCTGCTCGGCCAGATCCCGGGCGGCGGGCGTCACGATGGTCCGGTCGCCGATGGTGATCTTGCGGCCCTGGCGGACAGCCTGCCTGACGTCTTCCTCGCACACGAAATCGGCTGCTTTGCCGAGGCTCAGATGCCCATCGACCGACGCCGGGGGTCCTGCCGGACGAGGCTGTTCGGCAGGGCCAGAGCCGGGGGCCGGAGGCGTCGGGGCCGAAAACCCGCGAGACGCGAGGAATTCATCGATCCGCCGGGCGAGCGGGGCCGCGGCGAGCCCCCCCGGCTCTGCCGGCCTCGACGGAGCTTGCGGCAACGGGCGCGAACCCTGCGTGTCGGCCCGTCGTGCGACGGCCGGACGGAGCTCGTACGCAACCCGCTTCACGTTCAGGAGATGGCGGGGGGAGATGTTGTCGGACGTGATGTTCCCTCCGTAACCGCCGCAGCCCAGCGTCATCGACGGATCGAGCCCCGTCGTCAGCCCGATGGAACCATGGGTGGTGGGGGTGTTGACGACGATCCGGAACGCCGGCTTCTTCAGGCCGAACTGCAGGATGACCTCGTCGTTGCGCGAGTGGATGGCCATGGTATGTCCCATCCCCCCGTAGCGCAGGATCTGCTTGCAGCGCTCGCAGCCCTCGCGCCAGTCGCTCACGATATAGAAGGAGAGCACCGGACAGAGTTTCTCGATCGAGAGCGGATAGTCGCGGCCGACCCCCGCCAGTTCGGCGATGAGGACCCGGGTGCCGTCCGGCACGCGGATGCCGGCCTGCTGCGCGATGACGGTCGCCGGGCGTCCGACGAGTGCCGGGTTGGGGAGGCGCTGGGCGGACACCAGGACGCGGCCTACCGACTCGATCTCGGAGGCCGTGAGGAAGTGCGCACCGGCGGCTGCGAACTGCCGCTTCACCTCGTCGGCAATGGCGGCGTCCACCACGACGGAGTTCTCGGAGGAGCACAGGACGCCGTTGTCGAACGTCTTGCCCGCCATGATGTCGGCGACGGCCTTCGCGATGTCGGCGCTGCGCTCGATGTAAGCCGGCGCGTTGCCGGGGCCGACGCCGTAGGCGGGCTTGCCGGCGCTGTACGCGGCCCGGACGAGACCCATGCCACCCGTGGCGAGAATCACGGCGGTTTCGCGGGCCTTCATCAGCTCCTGCGTCCCCTCGATCGTGACCGTCGTCATCCAGCCGATCGCTCCCTCCGGTGCTCCGGCCCGGCGCGCCGCGTCGTGCATGATCTCCGCCACGCGCGAGATACAGCGGACGGCGGCGGGATGCGGGCTGAGGACGATGGGGCACCGCGCCTTCAGGGCAATCAGGATCTTGTAGATGGCGGTGGACGTGGGATTCGTGGAGGGCACGATGGCGCAGACGACGCCGAAGGGTTCGGCAATCTCGATGACCTTCCGGTCCTCGTGCCGCGCCACCACGCCCACGGTCTTCATGGGGCGGATGAACCGGTAGACCTGCTCGGACGCGAACAGGTTTTTCTGCACCTTGTCGGCGACGACCCCGTAACCCGTCTCTTCGTGCGCCAGGCGCGCGAGCGCTTCCGCCTGCAGCGTCACGGCGGCAGCCATGGCGTCGACGATCGCGTCGATCTGGTCCTGGGTGAGCTCTGCGAGGATTGAGGCGGCTTCGCGGGCACGTCTCGCGAGGGTGCGCGCTTCGTGGATTGACGCGAGATCGCGGTCGGTCCGGTCCCTGGGCTCCGCCATGCGTAACCGAAATCGCTCTCAGGACCTCATCACGCCCGGGCCTCCCGGGCCTTCGGCAGGATCTTCTCGACCTCCGTGTGCGGCCGGGGAATGACGTGCACGGAGATCAGCTCCCCGACCCGCCGTGCCGCCGCGGCGCCCGCGTCGGTCGCCGCCTTCACGGCCCCGACGTCGCCGCGCACCATGACGGTCACGTAGCCCGCGCCGATGTACTCTTTCCCGACCAGCACCACGTTGGCCGCCTTGACCATGGCATCGGCGGCCTCGATCGATCCGATCAGCCCCTTCGTTTCGACCAGTCCGAGCGCTTCGAGCGACATCGCCGCGAAGGCTAGCATATTGCCCTGGCTCGAACAACTGCGCTACGATCCCGCGTTCACGATGGCAGCACGACGAATCGCGCGCGTGTGCGCGGGCCTGCTGGTGTCCGCGATGATCGTTCTGGTTGTTTCGAGCTGCAGCCGCCGCGAGGAGGCTGCGCCTCCCGTTGCGACGCCGTCGCTTTCGCTCGGCCGCGATCGAGCGGCCATCGGGAGTCCCCTCACGTTCACGTACAAGTTCACCGCCTCGCAGGAGATTTCCGGCGACTACTGGGTGTTCGTGCACGTGCTCGAGCCCGACGGCGAGCGGCTGTGGGGCGACGATCACCAGCCGCCCGTGCCGACGTCCGCCTGGAAGCCGGGACAGACCATCGAGTACACCCGCACGGTGTTCGTTCCGAACTACCCGTACATCGGTCCGGCGGAAGTGCGGCTCGGCCTGTATCAGCCGGGCAACGGCCAGCGCCTGACCCTGGACGCAAAGGAGATCGCGCGTCGCGAGTACCTGGTGGCGCAGCTGCAGATCCTGCCGCAGTCCGAGAACGTCTTCCTGATCTATAAGGAGGGCTGGCATCCGGCCGAGGTGTCTCCTGACGACCCGTCGATCGAGTGGCAGTGGACACGCAAGAGCGCGGTGACGTCGTTCCCCAATCCGAAGCAGGACGCGACCATCTACGTGGAGTACGACGCCCGCACGGACCTCTTCACGCCCCCCCAGCAGGTCACCCTCCGGATCGGCGATCAGGTAATCGGGACGTTTGCCGCCGATTCCAGCGACAAGAAGCTCCTCACGCTCCCGGTCACGGCCGCCCAGTTCGGGTCCGGCGACGTCGTCGAGCTCGTGCTGGAGGTCGATCGGACGTTCACGCCGGGCGGCGGCGACACGCGGGACCTCGGGATTCGCGTGTTCCACTTGTTCGTAGAACCTCGCTGATCCAGGTTCCCCGTTCGCCTTTCCCTGGCCGCCGTACGGTCGAACTGGACAACCGGATTCGACGGGGCCGAAGACTGTCACGGCATGTCGTTCCGCGAAAAACTGTAGTGTTTCTGGACAGAGCAGCGGCTCTGATGGTAGGATTCGGGGTTCGCCATGAGCCGTTTATGCATGCTGGCCCTGATCGCCAGTCTGGCAGTGGGCGTCGCGCCCGTTCCGGCTGAAGCCGACATCGTCTTCCTGACCTCCGGTCGGACGCTCTCGGTCAGGTCCCACGTCGTCGAGGGCGATTCCATCACGTTGACGCTGCGCAGCGGGGGCCGCGTGACGTGCGATCGCTCTCTCATCGAGCGGATCGAGGCGGATGAGGTTCCGCATCCCGAGCCCGCTCCTGTCCAGGCAGAGGCAGTCTCTGCCGACGATCCGACGTCGGCCCGCGACCTGCTGCACGTCACGCCGTATGGCGAGATCATTTCGGCGATGGCGCAGACGCACGGAGTGGATCCGCTGCTTGTGCGGGCGCTGATCCAGGTCGAGTCCAATTACCAGCCGCGGGCGCGCTCGCGCCGCGGAGCCATGGGGCTGATGCAGCTGATGCCCTCCACGGCCCGCGTCTACCAGCTGCGCAATCCCTTCGATCCGAGGGCCAACATCGAAGCCGGGATCAAGCACCTGAAGTCGCTCATCGACCGGTTCGGCGTCGAGATCGGTCTGGCAGCCTACAACGCCGGTGAGGGCGCGGTCCGGAAGTTCAACGGTATTCCTCCGTATCGCGAGACGCGAAACTACGTCGCGAAGATCCTCTCCCTCGCCGGGCTGAAGTAGGTTCCCGCCGATCTTTTCCCAGCCGTCCGGGTCCGACGCCTGTCTAAGAGAAAGACACCACGTCACCGGATGGGCCGGGGCCTGCTATAATTCGTGAGGTCGCGCGACCGATAATGTCCACAACTACAAGAGCTTGCGCCGAGAGGAGGCGAGCCGGCGTCTAGCATGGAGTTCCGCTGCAGGCTCGGCACCCCGGGTGGCGAGATCATCGAAGGCGTGTACGCGGCCGAGAGCGAGGCGCGGCTGCGCCGGGAGTTCGAGGAGAAAGGGCTCTACGTGCTGGCGATCCAGCGCGCAGGACGCCTCGCGTTCGGCTCCATCCCGCTCCCGACGAGGTCGAAGGTCTCGACGCGCGAGTTCATCGTCTTCAATCAGGAGCTCGCGACGCTGCTCAAGGCGGGAATGCCGCTGGTCCAGTCGCTGGACATCCTCCGGCGGCGGGTGAGCAATCCCGTCTTCAAGTCGGTGCTCGACGACGTGTACGAGCGCGTACGGGCGGGGAGCTCGCTGTCGGAGGCGTTCGAGGCGCACGGGGCGATGTTTCCTGGCGTCTACACCGCGTCACTGCTGGCGGGGGAGAAGAGCGGCAGCCTGGAGCAGGTGATCCGGCGGTACATCGCGTACGTGAAGGTGGTCGCCGCCGTGCGCCGCAAGACGATCTCGGCGCTCGTCTACCCCGCGATCCTGCTGCTGCTCTCGCTCGCGGTGGTCGCGATCATCGTGCTGCGGGTCGTGCCGGAGTTCGCGGCGTTCTACCAGCAGTTCAACGAGGAGCTGCCGGCGTCCACGCGGTTCATCGTCGCGGTGTCGGGATTTGCCGGCGCGTATCTCGGGCTGATCGTGCTGGCGCTGCTGGGCGGAGTGGTCCTCTTCTGGATCTGGCTGCAGCGCCCGGAGCAGCGGCAGCGGTTCGACCGGTGGATTCTGAGCGTCCCGGCGCTGGGCCCGGTCGCGCGGAAGTTCGCGACGTCCCAGGCGGCGAGGACCCTGGCGACCCTGCTCGGCGGCGGGATCCCGCTCGTCAACGCGATTGACGTCGCCGCGAGGTCGATCCGCAATCAGTACATCGCGCGGGAGCTGTACGGCGCGGCGCAGCAGGTGCGCGAGGGACGGGCGCTCGCCGCTGCCATGGCCGACAGTGGCGCGTTCCCGGACGTTGCCATCAAGATGGTCGAGGTGGGGGAGTCGACGGGGGCACTGCAGGAGATGCTCAACAGCCTCGCGGACTTCTTCGACGAGGAAATCGAAACGAACCTGGGTCGTTTCGTCACGGTCATCGAGCCTGTCCTGCTGATCGTGATGGGAATCGTGATCGCGGCGCTGCTGCTGTCGCTCTACATGCCGCTGTTCAATCTGTCGAACGCCCTGCGCTAGTCGGACGGGGCCCGGCAGGTCAGGTTCACGCGGTCAGGACGCCTCGCGGGCCCGGGTGGCGTTGCGCGGCACGGGAAGAGAACACGCATCATGAACGGAAAACCTGCAACGGTGGGCCACGGCGCGTCGGCCGAGCCCGAACTCTACGCCGGGGGCCCCGAGACCACGCCCGCCGAACACGCCGCTGAGGCGGTCCGGGCGCGGCGGCTGGCCGAACGGTATCGTCTCGAGTTCGTGGATCTGACCCACTACAGCGTCGATCACGACCTCTTCCGGGCCATCCCGGCCGACCTGATGCTGAGGTACGGCTTCGTCCCGTCGCATCGCGAGGGGCGCGCGCTCGTGATCGTCGTGTCGGATCCGACGGATCTCCCCATGATCGACGAGCTGGCCGTCCTGCTCGCGACGCCGATCCGGGTCAAGGTCGGCGCCCCGTCGGCGATTCAGTCGATCCTCAAGAAGAGCGAGAGCTCGCAGCGGGTGCTCGAGGAAGCGACCGAGAGCTTTCAGCTGCAGCTCCTCCGGGAGGACGAGACCGGAGAGGAGCAGCTCACGGTCGACAAGCTCACCGCCGATGCGAGCCCGGTGATCCGCCTGGTGGACACGACGATCTACACGGCCATCCAGCGCCGCGCCAGCGACATCCACATCGAGACGGGCGACGATGCGGTGCACGTGAAGTACCGGATCGACGGGGTGCTGCAGCCGGCCATGCGGCCGATCGACCGGCGGCACCACAGCACGATCATCTCGCGGATCAAGGTCATGGCGGAGCTGGACATCGCCGAGAAGCGCGTCCCGCAGGACGGCCGGTTCAAGCTGCGACTGCCCGAGAAGACGATCGACTTCCGCGTGTCGATCATGCCAAGCGTGCACGGCGAGGACGCCGTCATCCGCATCCTCGACAAGGAGTCGATCAGCGAGCAGTTCCGCGAGCTCCGGCTGGACATCCTGGGATTCCCCGATGACGAGCTGCGGCGGTTCCGCAAGTACATCGCCGAGCCCTACGGGATGGTGCTGGTGACGGGTCCCACCGGCAGCGGCAAGACCACCACGCTGTACGCCGCGCTCTCGGAGATCAAGTCGATCGAGGACAAGATCATCACGATCGAGGATCCGGTCGAGTACCAGCTGCGGGGAATCACCCAGATCCCCATCAACGAGAAGAAGGGACTGACGTTCGCCCGCGGGCTGCGATCCATCCTGCGCCACGATCCCGACAAGATCATGGTCGGCGAGATCCGCGATCCGGAAACCGCGCAGATCGCGATTCAGTCGGCATTGACGGGGCACCTCGTGTTCACGACCGTGCACGCCAACAACGTGCTGGACGTGCTGGGCCGGTTCCTCAACATGGGCGTCGAGCCGTATCAGTTCGTGTCGGCGCTCAACTGCGTGCTGGCCCAGCGGCTGGTGCGGAACATCTGCCCTCACTGCAAGCGGCCCGCCGCGATCACGCGGCAGCAGCTCGACGAGTCCGGCATGGACGTGTCGCTGGTGCAGAGCGGCCGGTTCTTCGAGGGGGCGGGCTGCATCGAGTGCGGCGGGACGGGGTTCAAGGGGCGGACGGCCATCTGCGAGCTGCTGGATCTCTCGGACAACATTCGCGAGATGATTCTCGAGCGCCGTCCGACGTCGGAGATCAAGAAGGCGGCGCGCGAAGAGGGCATGCGCTTCCTCCGCGAATCGGCCGTGGAGCGCGTGCTCGCGGGCGTGACGACACTGCGCGAGATCAACAAGGTCACCTTCGTCGAATGAGCCCCCCGTCCTCGCCGACGGCGCCCCGCAGATCCGGCCGGCGGCCGTTGTTCACCAGCCCGCCCCCGTCGCTGGCGCTCGAGATCGCGCGCGACCGCGTGTCCGGTGTCACCATGGACGAGGCGGGCGGGACGGTGCTGAGCTACTCGGTCGAGCCGCTGGCGTCGGGCGTGGTGGAGCCGGCGCTGAACACGCCGAACGTCCTCGACCAGGCGGCGCTCTCGGGCACGATCACCACCGTGCTCGACCGGCTGGCGGGACGGCCGCGCCGGCTCGCGCTCGTGCTGCCCGATACCGTGGCGAAGGTGTCGCTCGTGCGCTTCGAGAAGGTGCCGGCGAAGGCGAGCGACCTGGACCAGCTGATACGCTGGCAGGTGCGCAAGGCCGCGCCGTTCAAGATCGAGGACGCCCAGCTGTCGTGGGTGCCGGCGCTGCCGGCCGCCAGCGGCGGCCGGGAGTTCGTCGTCACCCTCGCGCGCCGCGACATCATCGAGAAGTACGAGGCCGCGTGCGACGCCGCCGGCCTCCACGCCGGCCTGGTGGACATCGCGACGTTCAGCCTCGTGAACGCCGCGCTTGCCGCCTCGCCGATTGACGGAGACTGGCTGCTGGTGCACGTGTCCGCCGACTACGTGACCCTGGCGGTGGTGCGGGGCGAGGATCTCGTGTTCTTCCGCAATCGCTCGGCGTCCGAGGGCGATCTCGCGGACCTCGTGCACCAGACGGCGATGTACCACGAGGATCGCCTGGGCGGCGGAGGTTTTTCCCGCGTGACCCTCACGGGGGCGTCCGTGTACGGCACCGATCACGCCGAACGGGCCCGACGGAGCCTGGAGGAGCGGCTGGGCGTGCGGGTGGAGCCGCTGGACTTCCTGCCGGCGGCCGGCCTCCGGGACCGGATCGCGGTGAATCCCGCCCTGCTCGACGCGCTGGCGCCGGCCGTGGGCGTGCTGCTCCGGGAGCGGACCGGCGTCCGTCCGCGCGCTACGGCGGTGGCGTGATGCTCAGAGCGAACCTCTCCACCCGCCCGTTCTACAACGAGCGCGCCGTGCACTTCGTGCTCATCATCGCGGCGGCGCTGGTGCTGGGTGTGACGCTCGTCAACGTCGTCACGCTGCTGCGGCTGTCGCGGCACAACACGGAGCTGTCCTCGGGGATCCGGCAGGACCGCGCCGAAGCGGACCGGCTCACCCGCGAGGCGGCCGAGATTCGACGGGGCATCGACCAGAAGGAACTCCAGCTCGTCGTCAATGCCGCGCGGGAGGCGAACACCCTCATCGACCGGCGCACGTTCTCGTGGACGGCGTTCTTCAACCACCTCGAGGCCACGATGCCGGCCGACGTGATGCTGCGGTCGGTACGGCCCGGCGTGGACCGTGGGGTGACGCGCGTTTCGATGGTCGTGCTGGCGCGGCGGTACCAGGACGCGGAGGAGTTTCAGCAGAACCTGGAACAGACCGGCGCGTTCGAGGAGGTGGTGACCCGGCAGCAGGTGGAGACGGAGGAGGGGCTGCAGCAGGTCACGCTGGAGGCCATCTATCGTCCCGGCGGCGAGCCCGCTCCGCCGCCGGCGGAAGCCCCGGCGGTGCGCCGATGACGCTGACGCGCCGCATCCTCGCCGAGAAGCGCCGGTACATCTATCCGATCGTCGCCGCAATCGTGGTGAATGCCGCGCTGTTCCTGGCGGTCGTCGTTCCGCTGTCGCGGCGCGTGGCCGGCGGCGAGATGGAGGCCCAGGCCGCGGCCGCGGCACTCGCGCGCGCGCGGCGCGATCACGCCGCGGCGCGCTCCACGGTCTCGGGCAAGGCGTCGGCCGACGAGGAGCTCAAGAAGTTCTACAGCGCCGTGCTGCCGTCAACCCAGCGCGACGCGCGCAGCATCACGTTTTTCCGGCTGAACGAGCTGGCCGAGGAGGCCGACCTGCAGCGGGAGCGCTCGACCATCGACACCGATCAGGAACGCGGGAGCGAGCTGGGCAAGCTGACCGCCACGTACGTCCTCAGTGGGCCCTACCGGAACATCCGCCGCTTCGTCCATTCGCTCGAGACGGCCGAAGAGTTCCTGATCCTGGAAAACGTGGCGCTCACGCAGAGCACGGAAGGTGAAGGCGATCTGATTGTGAACGTGCAGGTCTCGACCTACTATCGGGTCGGAGCGCATGGCGGCTGAGACGCCCCATCGCGGGCGCCGCGCGTGGCTCCTCGCGGTCCTCGCCGTGGCCGTGGCCGCGTACGGTGCGATGCGGCTGTGGCCGGGCGCGGCCATCGTGAGGCCGGCTGCGCCGACGGCTCAGCCGGGACCCGCGGGGGCGGCGGAGGCCGTCGTGGATCCGGCGGAGCTGAACGTGCGGCTGGAAATGCTGGAAGCAGCACGGCCCACGCCGGGCGAGGTGGAGCGCAACCCGTTCCGCTTCCGGCCGAAACCGGCGCCCGCCCCGCCGGTGCCCGGTCCGGCCAGGCCAGGGCCCGAGGGTCCGCTGCCCACCGTCGCGCCGGGCCCGCCACCGGGGCCGCCGCCCATCGACCTGCGGTTCATGGGTGTGATCGATCATCCGACGCTCGGAAAGGTTGCCGCGTTCAGCGACTGCAAGGGCTTCACGGTCGAGGGGCAGGAGGGGAAAATCATGGACGGCCGGTACCGCGTCGTGAAGATCGGCGTGGAGTCGGTCACCATCGAGTACGTCAACGGCACAGGACGGCGGACGCTGCCGCTGAGCGGCTGCCCGCCCCGCTAGTCCCTGGAAAGCGTGGATGACTTGCACAAGTCCCGGAGCGCGGCGACCGGCGGGCAAGGCGCGAAGAGCGAGCTTATTGGGCATGAGTGAGCGATGAGCAACGCAGCCGGCCGGGATGCCCCGCCCGGGACTTGTGTGGGTGATCACGCTTCCAGGGGACTAGCGCGCCGGGCGGCCGGCGGCCGCCGGCGCGCACATTCACGGATTGGAGTGCCCGTGTCGAAGCACAGGCTGTTCGCGCTGATCTTGCTCACCGTGCTGGTGTCCGGCTGCGCCGCCGGCCGCGCCTTTCGTCGCGGCGAGGAGGCGGCGCGGAACGGCGACTGGGATACGGCGGTGCAGCACTATCAGACCGCGCTCCAGGAGAAGCCCGAGCAGGCGGAGTACAAGATCGCGCTCGAACGGGCCATGCAGAACGCGTCGCGCGACCACCTCACCCGGGCGCGCGAGCTCGAGGAGAAGGATCAGCTGGATGCGGCGCTGCTCGAGTACCGCCGCGCGCTCGAGCTGGACGGCTCCAACCGCCTGGCCGCTGCCCGCGTCTCGGAGCTGGAGCGGACCATCCGGGAGCGCATCGAGAAATCCCGGCCGCGGCCGGCCATCGAGCAGCTCCGGCAGCAGGCCCGTGCGCAGGCGACGCCGCTCCTCAATCCCGCCAACCGCGACCCGTTGAAGGTCCAGTTCAACAACGCAAGCCTGCGGGACGTCCTGAACTTCATCGGCCAGCAGACCGGCATCAACATTCAGATCGATCCGCAGCTCTTCCAGGACCGGGCCGTCACCGTCTCGCTCGAGGGGGTGACGGTCGAGGAGGCCCTGCAGACGATCCTCTCCACGAACGGCCACTTCTACAAGGTCCTGAACCCGACCACCATCGTGGTGGCGCTCGACAACGCGCAGGGGCACCAGAAGTACGACGACCTCGTCGTGCGCGTGTTCTATCTCTCACACGCCGACGCGCAGGAAGTCTCGCAGATCATCAACACGATCATGCGAATTCCGCAGATGACGGTGCAGCCGGCGCTCTTCCCGAACAAGACGGCGAATACAATCACGGTCCGCGCCACGGCGCCGGTCGTCGACATCATCGAGCGGCTGATTCGCGCCAACGACCGGCCGCGCGCCGAAGTGGTGGTGGACGTCCAGATCCTGGAAGTGAGCCGCACTCGGCTCAAGCAGTACGGCATCGACCTGAACGCCTACGCCGTGAACCTGATCTTCTCGCCCGAGGTCGCGCCGCCGAACACCTCGGCGACCCCGGGCACGCCGTCCCCCTCGCCGCCGCCCTTCAACCTGAACACGATTTCGCAGGGGGTGAGCACCGCGGACTTCTACATGGCGGTCCCGACGGCCGTGATCCGGTTCCTCGAGCAGGACAGCCGCAGCCGCCTCCTCGCCAAGCCGCAGCTGCGCGGCCAGGAAGGGCAGAAGCTGACGCTGAACCTCGGCGAAGAGATTCCCGTCGTGTCCACCGTGTTCGGGGCGGCAGTGTCAGGCGGGTTCGCGAGCATCCCCCAGTCGTCGTTCAACTACCGCCCGGTGGGGATCAACATGGAGATGACGCCCCGCGTCACGTACGACGGGGAAGTCATCCTGGAGCTCATCATCGAGAACAGCGCGCTCGGGCCGTCCATCGACGTCGCCGGCCAGTCGGTGCCGTCGTTCGCGTCGCGCAAGGTCGGCACCAAGCTGCGTCTCCGCGAGGGGGAGTCGAACCTCCTCGCCGGGCTCATCCGCGAGGAGGAACGCCGGGCGATCAGCGGCATCCCCGGGCTCATCAATGTCCCGGTGCTGAACCAGATCTTCGCGAACAACAACCGATCGGGCGAGCAGCGTGACATCG
This sequence comes from Vicinamibacterales bacterium, assembly GCA_035620975.1. Taxonomy (GTDB): domain Bacteria; phylum Acidobacteriota; class Vicinamibacteria; order Vicinamibacterales; family 2-12-FULL-66-21; genus DASPFV01. The sequence continues at coordinate 3,227 of DASPFV010000309.1, read as the reverse complement.
TGATGCTCCTGACGCCGCACATCGTCCGCACGCACGAGCTGACGGTCGACGACCTGGCGCCCATCTACATCGGCACCCAGCAGAACATCGGCTTGAGCGGACCGCCGCAGCTCATCGCGCCGCCGCCGGCACCCGAGGAGGCTCCGGCTGGCGGGCAGGTGTTCTCGCCGGCGTCCGTCCCCGGCGCTCCCGCCGGCGGCGTGCCTGGCCCCCCTGCCGCGGCGACACCCGGCGCGCCCCTCGGGCCTTCGCCGCCGCCGCCTGGTACGACGAGCATCCCGACGCCCGTCGGCCCGCTGCCCGAACGGCCGGCGTTCCCGCCGCCTCCGGCCGTGCCGCCGGCTCCCGCAACGGAACCGGGAGCGGCTCCTCCGGGAGCACCGCCGGCGCCGACCGGGGCGGCCCCGACGCCGGACACGACGCCACGTGATCAGGTGCCCGTGCCGCCCGGTGGCGCACCCGCGGCACCTGCCGGCGGCGCCGCTCAGATCCTGGTCACGGCGAGCCCCGAGATGCGCGTGGCGGGGGGGCCCTATACCACGCCGCTCTCGGTGAACAACGCCAGCCGTCTTTCGACGTTGACGGTGACGGTCACCTTCAATCCCTCCGTGCTGCGCGTGCGCAACGTGCAGGAGGGCACGTTCATGCGCCAGGGCGGCGTGACGGCGGCGTTCACGCCGCGCATCGACAACGTCGCCGGGCGGGTCGACATCGCCATTACCCGCACCGGCGACCAGGCCGGGGCATCCGGAACGGGCCTGCTCGCCGCGCTCCTCTTCGATGCGATCGGACAGGGGAACTCGCTGATTCAGGTGAGCGGAGTGGGGAGCAATCCCGAGGGCGGCTCGGTGGCGCTGCAGTTTGCGCCGGTGACGGTGACCGTACGGTGAGCAGGACGCCCGGGCAGACTCGATGGCGAGCGATCACCACAGCCCGCAGGACGGGAGGGCGGGCCGGACTGGCACGCCTGCGTCCCTCGCACGGCTTCACGTTCATCGAGCTGCTGGTCGTCTCGACGATTCTGATCATCCTGGCCTCGGCCGCGATGCCGCTCGCCCGTGTCACGATCCAGCGTCAGCGCGAGGCGGAGCTCCGCCGCTCGCTGCGCGAGATGCGGACGGCGATCGACAAGTTCAAGGATGCGGTCGACATGGGCCTCATCGGGTCCACGGACGTGCGCGCGGGCAGCGAGGGCTATCCGCCCGACCTCGAGACGCTGGTGGAGGGCGTCAGCGTGGCCAACGATGCGTCCGGGCGGAAGCTGAAGTTCCTGCGGCGGGTTCCAATCGATCCCCTCACGAATTCGACCGACTGGGGCCTGCGCTCGTACCAGGATCGCCCGGACGCGACATCATGGGGCGGCCAGAACGTGTACGACGTCTACTCCAAGGCGGAAGGGACGGCGCTGGACGGAACGAAGTACCGCGACTGGTAGGAGCCACGCCAGTCCACTCTGGAACATCACCATGACCTGCACTGTCCGAAGCCAGCGAGGCTTCACCCTCATCGAGCTGCTCGTCGTCCTCTCGCTCATCTCCATCCTGGCGGCGATGGGGCTCGTGCAATACCGCAACTCCGTGCGCCATGCGCAGGAGAGCGTGCTGCGGACGGATCTGTTCCGCATGCGCGATGCGATCGACCAGTACTACGCGGACAAGGGGAAGTACCCCGCGTCGCTCGACGCGCTCGTGAGCGACGGCTACATGCGCGCCATCCCGGAGGACCCCCTCACCCAGTCCGCCGACACCTGGCAGACGATTCCCGCCGAGCCCGACCCGGGCAATCCGACCGCCGAGCCGGGCATCTACGACGTCAAGAGCGGTGCGCAGGGCCAGGCGCTCGACGGCACGAACTACTCGGACTGGTAGACCTCGTGCGCGCGGCTTGTACGTCCCCGCGTTGAGCGAAGCTCGAGAGAGGAAATCCAGCAGATCGTCCAGGGTCTGGTAGAGCCTGGCTCCGCTGTCCCAGGATCACCAGCGCGTAACGATCACGGCCCGCGGTGACGCGAGGTATGGGGTGGCAGAACCCATCCGCACCTCGGATCGGCCGGTCGTCGAACAGAACAAGAGGAGTCGCCGCGGGCCCCTGGCGGCAACCAGCTGGGGCCGGGCGAAAGCCGCGTCAGGCAGGAGCCACGGCTTCACGCCGTGGCTCTGCAGAAAGATGCTCGGGGCGTGCGCGCCCGCGGGTTGCGGACCTGGTTACGGCCTCACAACCACTGTCGTTCCGCCATCGCCGCTCGGCCCGGTCGCCTGGAACACGGTGACGGTGATCCCCTTCGTGCCGGCCGTGGTCCAGCGGACGGTCACGCGGTTGCTGGTCGTATCGAGCGTAGCCGGCACGGCGTCGGCGCCGAAGTTCCAGCTGTACCGCACGATCGTCGAGGTCGCACCGGTGACGTTCGCGATCAGGGTGATGACCTCGTTGATGGCAGGCGTCGGGTTCGACGCGGTGATCGTCACGCCGGGCGGCTGGCCGGGCAGCACGGTGAGCGACGTAGCCACCGACTCGGTGAATCCGGTCACGTCGCGCGCGGATGCCTGGACCCGATACGTACCCGCTTCGTCGTACACGTGCGCAATCGTCGTCTCGCCGCTCAGCGCACCGAGGGAGTCGCTGTCGCCGTCGCCATAGCTGACGGTGACGTTGCTGACGTTCGCGTTCTCGCTGACGCCGATGGTGAACCGAGCGGGCTGGCCCGCGGTGACCGTGTCGGTCGGCGCCGTGATTCGGATTCCAGTCCGCGGCCGCAGCGTGATCTTGAGGGCCGTCTCCGACGTCTTGCCGCCGACGCTGGCCGTGACTTCGGCCTCCTGCGTGGTGCTCAAGGTGGTCGTCGCCACGCCGTTGGCATCAGTGGTTGCTGGATTCGGCGACAGGGCGCCCGCACTCGCCGTGAACGAGACAGGTACTCCACTGAGCCCGAGGCCGTTCACATCCTCGACGCGGGCCTGGATCTCCGTCGATCCCCCGCTGGGGCCGAGCGCCTGGGGATTAGCGCTCAGGATGACGCGCTCGACCGCAGCCGTTCCCACCCGCAGGTTCTCGAGACGCCCCGAGGCGCCGCCCGAGAACGCGGTGATGGTCGCCGTGCCGCTCTGGTTGCCGGCGATGAACCTCACGCGGACCTGCCCGTTCTGGGTCCGCGCCTCGGACGGCTCGATTCGCCCGATCGTCGTCGTAAATGAGACCAGCGTGCCATTCTGAACAGGCGTCCCGGCGCC